>CALYZE010000005.1 GCA_945607605.1 uncultured Bacteroides sp. | reverse complement strand
TCGTTAACACCGCAAACGAACATCGGGGTGTCATCCTTAGAAGGAGCAGACATTACAACGTATTTTGCACCAGCTTCGATGTGAGCTTGAGCTTTATCTTTGCTCAGGAACAGACCTGTAGATTCAACTACATATTCAGCACCTACTTCATTCCATTTCAAATCAGCCGGGTTTCTTTCTGCAGTGATGCGAATAGTTTGACCGTTAACGATCAATTTGTTATTTTCAACATCAGCTTCGATAGTGCCGTCAAATTGACCATGCATGGTGTCATATTTCAACATGTAAGCCAAGTAATCTACCGGGCACAGGTCATTGATACCTACGATCTGAATGTCGTTTCTTTTCATTGCAGCGCGGAATACGAAACGTCCGATACGTCCGAATCCATTAATACCTACTTTAATCATTTTGTTTAAACTTTTAAGGATTTTATAATGTTTAAAAATAAACTTTCATCTATAAATTGCATTTCTTCTAGATTTGCAGTGCAAAAGTAAGAAAATGTTTTTATATTCGTAGCCAAAATCAACTTAAATAATCGAAAAGATGGGAAAAAATTCATTTTTACAAGATTTTAAAGCCTTTGCAATGAAGGGCAATGTGATAGATATGGCAGTCGGTGTGATCATCGGTGGTGCATTTGGCAAAATTGTATCTTCTATCGTAGCAGATGTGATTATGCCTCCAATCGGTTTGCTGGTAGGTGGTGTAAATTTTACAGATTTGAAGTGGGTGCTGAAGCCTGCGGAAGTGATTGATGGAAAAGAAATAGCAGCTGTAGCGCTGAATTACGGTAATTTTGTACAAGCAACTTTTGACTTCTTGATTATTGCTTTCTCTATCTTTTTATTTATCAAATTAATAACCAAACTATCGGAAGGAAAGAAAGTTGAAGAGCCCGCAGCTCCAGCTCCTCCTCCTGCGCCCAGCAAAGAAGAGGTTTTATTGACTGAAATTCGTGATTTGTTGAAAGAAAAGTAATCGTAACCTTAATAATAAGAGCTTTCCCTCTTTCCTTGTAACTTAGGTAAAGAGGGAAAGTGTGTTTTTGGGGAGTCATCCTGACAGAGGTTTCATTTTTCCGTTTTTTTGTGTTGTATGGTTGCTGTGTTATTTAAAGTTGTCCCGTATGCAGAGTAACAACGAAGTAATCAAAAGTTGTATTTTGTGTCTTTTTCATGTTTTTCCAGATTATTATTCCTATAATTCACCTACTTTTTCTACTTTTGCAAATCATTTATTAAAATCCATACAGATTAATATGCAAGAGAAGATTATTATTCTTGATTTCGGTTCGCAGACCACACAGCTCATTGGGCGTCGCGTTCGCGAACTGAATGTGTATTGCGAAATTGTACCTTACGACAAGTTTCCTAAAGAGGATGCGAGTGTAAAAGGAGTTATCCTTTCGGGTAGCCCCTTTTCTGTATATGACACAAATGCATTCAAGGTGAATTTAGATGAGATTTGTGGACGGTACCCTATATTGGGTATTTGCTATGGTGCACAGTTTATCTCTTATAGTAATAGCGGAAGGGTAGAACCTGCCGAAAGCCGTGAATATGGACGTGCACATCTCAGTTCTTTTGACCGCGAGAACATTCTTTTCAAGGATGTGAAGGAAAATACCCAAGTATGGATGAGCCATGGCGATACGATTACAGCCATTCCTGAGAACTTCAAGGTTATTGCGTCTACCGATAAAGTTGCGATTGCTGCTTATCAAGTGCTAAATGAAGAAATATGGGGCGTACAGTTTCATCCGGAAGTATTCCATAGTGAGGATGGTACGCAAATGTTACGCAATTTTGTGGTAGAGATTTGCGGCTGTCATCAAAGTTGGAGTGCTGCTTCGTTTGTAGATACCACTGTGGCCGAATTGAAAGCACAAATAGGAACGGATCGTGTTATTCTAGGACTTAGTGGAGGAGTAGATTCCTCTGTTGTTGCCGTGTTACTGAACCGTGCCATAGGTAAGAATCTGACTTGTATATTTGTAGATCATGGGCTGCTTCGCAAGAATGAGTTCAAGAATGTAATGCATGATTATGAGTGTTTGGGACTGAATGTAATTGGTGTAGATGCCAGTGAAAAGTTCTTCAAGGCTTTGGAAGGTCTTACCGAACCCGAACAGAAACGTAAAGCTATTGGCCGTGCTTTTATTGAAGTGTTCGATGCTGAAGCGCATAAAATAACCGATGCTCGTTGGCTGGCACAAGGCACTATTTATCCCGATCGTATTGAAAGCCTGAATATCACTGGTAAGACCATCAAGAGTCATCACAATGTAGGTGGCTTACCGGAAGAAATGAATTTGCAACTTTGTGAACCATTACAATGGCTGTTCAAGGATGAAGTTCGTCGTGTCGGACGCGAATTGGGTATGCCTGAACACCTGATCACTCGTCACCCTTTCCCCGGACCGGGATTGGCTGTTCGTATTTTGGGCGATATCACACCGGAAAAAGTCTGCATCTTACAAGATGCCGATGATATTTTCATCCAAGGACTGCGCGATTGGAAAATGAAGGATGCCGACGGCAATGAAACCTCACTTTATCATCAGGTGTGGCAGGCGGGTGTTATCCTGCTGCCTGTACAGAGTGTAGGAGTGATGGGGGATGAACGTACTTATGAACGTGCCGTTGCTTTACGTGCGGTTACTTCCACTGATGCTATGACAGCAGATTGGGCCTATTTGCCTTACGAATTTTTGGGGCAAGTGTCTAATGCTATTATAAATAAAGTGAAAGGGGTGAATCGTGTCACGTATGACATCTCATCGAAACCACCCAGTACAATAGAATGGGAATAATACTAACTCTATTAACTTAAAAACCATATAAAAGAATGAAACAGGACATGATTGTGATTCTGGATTTAGGAAGCCATGAAAATACGGTACTTGCCAGAGCAATTCGTGCATTGGGCGTGTATAGTGAAATCTATCCGCATGACATTACGGCGGCTGAGTTGAAAGCTTTGCCTAATGTGAAAGGTGTGATTATTAACGGTGGCCCTAGTCATGTGATTGACGGAGTGTCTATCGATGTACTTCCCGAAATTTATGAAATAGGATTCCCCGTGATGGCTGCCGGACATGATAAAGCATTGTGTGAAGTGAAGCTTCCTCAGTTTACAAACGACGTGGAGGCTATTAAGAGTGCTGTTGAATCTTTTGTGTTTGATACTTGTCAGGCTGAAACTAATTGGAACATGACGAACTTCGTCAATGATCAGATTGAGTTGATTCGCCGACAAGTGGGTGGCAAAAAGGTGTTACTTGCCTTGTCGGGTGGTGTGGACAGCTCTGTTGTGGCTGCCTTGTTGTTGAAAGCTATTGGTGATAATTTGGTGTGTGTGCATGTGAATCATGGATTGATGCGCAAGGGAGAGTCAGAAGCCGTTATCGAAATGTTCAAGAATAGATTGAAAGCGAATCTTGTTTATGTAGATGCCACAGACCGTTTCCTGAACAAACTGACTGGTGTTGAAGATCCTGAAGAGAAGCGCAAAATTATCGGCAGTGAGTTTATCCGGGTATTTGAGGAAGAAGCTCGTAAGTTTGATGATATCGACTTCCTGGGACAGGGTACAATCTATCCTGACATTGTAGAGAGTGGTACGAAGACTGCCAAGATGGTGAAGTCACATCACAATGTAGGCGGTTTGCCCGAAGACTTACAGTTTGAATTGGTAGAACCGTTGCGTCAATTGTTCAAGGATGAAGTACGTGCTTGTGGCCTTGAACTCGACTTGCCTTATGAGATGGTTTATCGTCAACCATTCCCCGGTCCTGGATTGGGTGTTCGTTGCTTAGGAATTATCTCACGTGATCGTTTGGAAGCAGTTCGTGAGTCAGATGCTATCTTGTGTGAAGAGTTTGAACTGGCAGGTCTAGATAAGAAAGTATGGCAATATTTCACAGTTGTCCCTGATTTTAAATCTGTGGGTGTACGTGACAATGCTCGTTCTTTCGAATGGCCTGTCATTATTCGTGCCGTGAATACGGTGGACGCTATGACTGCTACCATTGAAACGATAGATTGGCCTATTCTGATGAAGATTACTGATCGCATTCTCAAGGAAGTGAAAAATGTCAATCGCGTTTGTTACGACCTATCTCCTAAACCCAATGCTACAATAGAATGGGAATAACAAAATGAAGGATACTTTTATGCTATAATAAAGCCCGGGGCATTGCTCCGGGCTTTATTATAGCATAAAAGTAAGAAAACTGTTACAGCAATCTTTCTGCTTTCGGAATCACGATTTCTCCGCGATGTAGTTCCAGTAATCCCGCTTCCTGCATGCCATTCAATGCCTTTGATACGCCCATACGGGTGTCATTTATCACCTGGGCAAGTTCTTCTTTCTTTATTTTCAAAATCTTCATTCCGAACGGACGTTCAATATGCGTCAAAATGAAGTTAGAGATTCGCTTCTCCGGTGTCTCAGCAGTTTTCTCCCAAAAGCGGTTATTCAAGATTTGAGCACGATTACTGATGATATTCATATAATTCAGTCGGGATATCTCGTATTTAAAGAGTTCGTTAAGTGCAAAAGTTTTGCTGATACTTACAGAGTGTACTTCGTTACGTGCTACATAGGTTGATACGTAAGCGGTATTCATGCCAAACAAGGACTGTGGTTCTATCAAATGAGGAGCTTGAAAGTATTCCGTAAAACAATAAGCTGCACCTGTCGATGAGGTTGAAGCTGCTACTTCTCCTTTCAGTATGAATAGGAGACGGTCGCAAGGACTATTCGCTTCTAAAATAATTTCTCCGGCTTTATGCTTGGTAAAGTGTAGTTTCACTTTACCTAAGATGCTGGTTAGGTCTTCATAGGCTAATCCTTGAAAAAGTGGGAGTTGCAATAAAGTATCGAACATTGTATCCATATCGCTTCTTTTCTTATTTTAAACAAAAGTAGGCATTCTCAAGCTGTGTCGTTAATTTTTCGCATTTCTTTTTGTTTTTTTTATTATTTCTTAAACGTGTTGCGAAATCAGACTGATATTTATATTTATTCACTATCTTTGCAATCAAAAAAGGAGGCTATATGTTTTCAGCGTTTGATTGGCAGCAAATGACCAGTGCTTTTATCGTATTGTTTGCAGTGATAGATATCATTGGCTCTATTCCTATTATTATTAATTTGAAGGAAAAGGGAAAAAGTGTAAACGCGCTGAAAGCTACTTTGATATCATCTGCTTTGTTGGTTGGCTTTTTCTATGCCGGCGATATGATGCTTAAGTTGTTTCATGTAGATATTGAGTCGTTTGCCATTGCAGGCGCTTTCGTTATTTTTCTGATGTCGTTGGAGATGATTCTTGATATTGAGATATTCAAGAACCAAGGACCTATCAAAGAAGCCACATTAGTGCCGCTGGTATTCCCGCTACTGGCAGGGGCGGGGGCTTTCACTACGTTGCTGTCGCTGCGTGCTGAATATGCCAACGTTAATATCATGATTGCTTTGGTGCTGAATATGATATGGGTCTATTTCGTGGTTAGTATGACGGGACAGGTCGAACGCTTTTTGGGTAAAGGCGGCATCTACATCATCCGTAAATTCTTTGGTATCATTCTTTTGGCTATCTCTGTAAGATTGTTTATGGCCAATATTTCATTGTTGATTGAAACATTGAATCGATAATTACTTGCCAGAATCCGAAAAAGCTTACTCTTATACCAATGCCTTTCTAAGCGAACGATCTATTTTTCCCAAATAAGATCTATCTTTGCGAATAAAACAGAATAAGCTATGATTAAGAATATTGTTTTCGATTTTGGTGGAGTTATTGCAGGAATCAATCGCGATAAGGCTGTCCAAGCATTCATTAAGTTAGGCTTAGAGGATGCTGATACTCGTTTGGATAAGTATCATCAAACCGGAATCTTTCAAGATTTGGAGGAAGGGAAGTTGAGTGCGGGTGAATTTCGTGAACAATTGGGCAGACTTTGCAAACGTCAGTTGACTGAAATGGAAACTCAGCATGCATGGTTGGGCTTTTTTACGAGTGTGGATGCACGCATTTTGGATTTTATACTGAAACTTCGCAAATCTTATTCTGTCTATATCTTAAGCAATACTAATCCTTTTGTAATGTCGTGGGCACGTAGTCCGGAATTCTCACCTGCCGGAAGACCTTTAGATGCGTATTGCGATAAACTCTATCTATCTTATCAAATTGGCTCAACGAAGCCGGCACGCCAAATCTTTGATTTTATGATAGAAGATAGCGGTATGCTTCCTACTGAAACTCTTTTTGTGGATGATGGGGCTTCCAATATCCGTGCTGGAAGAGAATTAGGATTCCAAACTTTTCAGCCGGAGAATGAATCTGACTGGCGAGAAGAACTTTCCGCGCTTTTAGATTCTTCTGCTTCTGACCTCGCTTCTTCGGAGGCCGACTTTGCTTCTTCGGAAACAGACCCTGCCTCTTCCGACTCTTGATTATCTTTTTTCAGTTCTTCTTCTTCATCATCGTCTGTTTCATCTTCAAACGGATTGGGCCGTTGAGGTCCATATCCCATGAAACTTATTGCACAGAGTGTACCTGCTATGGCTCCACTGAGGTGACCTTCCCACGAAGTAGTGACTTTAGCAAATTGAGGGAACATATTCCATATTAATCCGCCATACAGAAAGGTTACCAGCAAAGAAATGGCAATGAGCGGTACGTGTTTACGTAAAATTCCACTAAAGAAGAGAAAGAATGCCAGTCCGTAAATAATACCACTGGCACCGATGTGCCATCCGGGCTTACCTATAAGAAAAGTAAACAGACCGGAAACGATCCAGATTGTTAAGAATATGTAAGGGGCAATGTCCCGGTAGAAGTAGAACAAGCACCATGAGAGGAAAAACAAGGGCAAAGTGTTAGCGAATAAATGACTGAAACCACTGTGTAGTAGTGGGGATGCGAAAATTCCGAACACTCCACGTGGCTCCATCGGGTAGATGCCCAGTTTGGTGAAATCCCACTCCATGCCTATCTCAAGGATCTTCAACATATAGAGGATAAATAACAGAAATAGGGGTAAAACTGCTGCCAGGGCTATTCTGTGTATATCTGGTTTCATGATTTGTAATGGTTTGTTATTTGTGTGCAATACTACGTATTATTTGACTAAAACTGAAAAAAAAACTGACTTTTTATTTCATCAGTAAGCTTTAATTCGTATTTTTGGGCATCGCTACATACTCTGTAGCGCAGGATAACTGAATAATTAACCTTTAAATAATGCACAACTATGAGTTATTTACGATTTGACAAGACTCTAATGGTTAATCTGGAAGAATCTTTACCAAGGGAGATTCTTCGGACTAACAAATCGGGGGCTTATCATTGTACAACAATTGTAGATTGTAACACACGCAAATATCACGGTCTGTTGGTGATCCCTGTCTCTAATCTCGATGATGAAAATCATGTGCTGCTATCTTCTTTGGATGAAACGGTAATTCAGCACGGTGCAGAGTTTAACCTGGGATTGCATAAGTATCAAGGAAACCACTTTAGTCCTAACGGACATAAGTATATCCGTGAGTTTGACTGTGAAAATATCCCAGCTACTACTTACCGTGTAGGAGGTGTAATCCTCCGTAAAGAGAAAAATTTTGTACATCATGAGAACCGGATATTGATTCGTTACACCTTGGTCGACGCTCATTCGGCAACAACGCTCCGATTCCGTCCCTTCTTGGCATTTCGCAGCGTACGTGAATATACGCATGAGAATGCTCAGGCAAGTCGCGATTATCAGTTGATAGAGAACGGTATTAAGACTTGTATGTATCCCGGCTATCCGGAATTGTTCATGCAATTGAACAAGAAAAACGAGTTTCACTACGAACCCAATTGGTATCGCGGTATTGAATATTCAAAAGAGCAGGAACGTGGTTATGATTTCAACGAAGACTTATACGTGCCCGGCTACTTCGAAGTGAATATTAAGAAAGGAGAAAGCATTGTTTTTTCTGCCGGTGTTTCTGAAGTATCTCCGCGCAAGTTGAAACAGACTTTTGAGGCCGAAATAGCCGACCGCACACCTCGTGACAGCTTTTATCATTGCTTGAAAAATTCAGCGCATCAATTTCATAATAAGCAGGGAGATGAGCATTATGTACTTGCGGGTTACCCCTGGTTTAAGTGCCGTGCCCGCGACTTATTTGTTTCTTTGCCCGGTTTAACATTGGCCATTGATGAACAAGATGAGTTTGAAGATGTTATGAAAACAGCGGGTAAGGCAATCCGGCAGTTCATCAATGGAGAGGTTCCTACTTGTAAAATTTATGAGATGGAACATCCAGATGTCTTGTTATGGGCTGTCTGGGCTTTGCAGCAATATGCCAAGGGAACTTCACGCGAGCATTGTCGACAAATGTATGGAGCATTGCTGAAAGAGATCATGCTCTACATTCTTGATCGTAAGCATGAAAATCTTTTCTTGCATGAAAACGGATTGCTCTACACGAATGGTACAGAGAAAGCTGTGACTTGGATGAACTCCACAGTCAACGGGCATCCTGTCACTCCTCGTACAGGATATATTGTAGAGGTGAATGCTTTGTGGTATAATGCCCTCCGCTTTGTGGGCGACATGGTGCGTGAGGCCGGTAATACAGTCTTGGCAGATGATTTTGATGCACGGGCGGAGATAACCGGAAAGTCTTTTGTGGATACGTTTCGTAATGAATACGGTTATTTGTTTGATTATGTAGATGGCTATATGATGGATTGGAGCGTTCGTCCGAATATGATATTTGCTGTGGCGTTAGATTATTCTCCTTTGGATAGGACACAGAAAAAACAAGTGCTTGATATTGTGACCAAAGAGTTGTTGACTCCTAAGGGACTACGTACGTTGAGCCCTAAGAGTGGTGGATACAATCCAAATTATGTCGGTTCCCAGATACAAAGAGATTATGCTTATCATCAAGGTACGGCATGGCCCTGGTTGATGGGTTTTTATATGGAAGCCTACTTGCGCATTTATAAAGTGAGTGGTGTGTCGTTTGTTGAAAGATACTTGATTGGCATGGAAGATGAAATGACTTCTCACTGTATTGCTGCACTGCCTGAACTCTTCGATGGTAATCCTCCGTTTGTAGGAAGAGGAGCAGTGTCCTTTGCCATGAATACGGCAGAAATTCTACGTATCTTGAAGTTATTGTCTAAGTATAATTTATGAAAGGAGGAACGAAGATGAAAGTATTAATGTTTGGATGGGAATTTCCTCCCAAAATATATGGTGGTCTTGCGGTTGCTTCTTATGGAATTACTAAAGGATTAAGCTTGCAAGGTGATGTGGAAACTACTTTCTGCATGCCTAAACCTACCGGTAAAGAAGAAAACTTCTTGAAGATAGTAGGAATGAATCAAGTACCTGTTGTATGGTATGATGTTGATTATGACTATTTGAAATCACGTTTGACGAGTAGTATGACACCGGAAGATTATTATGCATTCCGTGATCATATCTACGCTGATTTTTCATATATGCATGTCAATGATATTGGCTGCATAGATTTTGCCGGTGGTTACCCTGGTAACTTACACGAAGAAATCAATAATTTCTCTATCATTGCCGGAGTGATAGCTCGGCAACAGGAGTTTGATATCATTCATGCTCATGATTGGTTGACCTATCCTGCCGGAGTGCATGCCAAGATGGTGAGTGGCAGGCCGCTCTGCATTCATGTGCATGCTACCGATTTTGACCGTTCGCGTGGGAAAGTAAATCCTACCGTTTACTCTATGGAGAAGAATGGTATGGATCATGCCGATTGCATTATGTGTGTGTCTGAGTTGACCCGCCGTACGGTAATCAATGAATATCACCAAGATCCTAAGAAGGTATTTGCCATGCACAATGCTGTCTATCCACTTTCGAAAGATTACCAAGCCATTCCGCGTCCCGATCATTCTAAAGAGAAGGTGGTGACATTCTTGGGACGTATTACCATGCAGAAAGGACCGGAATATTTTGTGGAAGCTGCTGCGCTTGTTTTGCAGCGTGCGCGCAATATTCGCTTTGTTATGGCTGGTTCGGGAGATATGATGAACGCCATGATTAATCTGGCAGCGGAACGCGGTATTGCTGATCGATTCCATTTCCCGGGCTTCATGAAAGGGAAACAAGTGTATGAAGTGTACAAGAATAGCGATGTATTCGTCATGCCTTCCGTTTCCGAACCTTTCGGTATTGCTCCGCTTGAAGCGATGCAATGTGGAACGCCCTCTATTATTTCAAAACAGTCGGGATGTGGTGAAATTCTCGATAAGGTGATTAAGACGGATTATTGGGATATTCATGCAATGGCTGATGCTATTTATTCCCTCTGTACCAATCCCGCTCTCTTCCAGTATTTGCAAGAAGAAGGTAAAAAAGAAGTGGATGGCATTACTTGGGAAAAAGTAGGCTTGAGAATCCGTTCCCTCTATGAGGATGTATTAAGAAACTATGGTAAATAACAAA
The DNA here is from genome assembly GCA_945607605.1 of uncultured Bacteroides sp. Classification (GTDB taxonomy): domain Bacteria; phylum Bacteroidota; class Bacteroidia; order Bacteroidales; family Bacteroidaceae; genus Bacteroides. The sequence goes on along the minus strand of CALYZE010000005.1, from coordinate 53,614 downwards.
AACAAGAATAGAAATGAGAACAATCTGTCTTTATTTTGAAATACATCAAATCATTCATTTGAAACGTTATCGTTTCTTTGATATAGGCGTTGATCATTATTATTATGATGATTATGCCAATGAGACTAGTATAAATGAAGTCGCTGAACGCTCTTATATTCCGGCATTGAACACCTTGATTGAGATGGCGAAGAACTCAGGAGGGGCATTTAAGGTAGCCTTGTCCATCTCTGGAGTGGCATTGGAGCAGCTTGAAATTTATGCACCTGCGGTTATCGATTTGCTACACCAATTGAATGATACAGGTTGCTGTGAATTTTTAGCCGAACCTTATTCTCATGGTCTCTCTTCTTTGGCCAATGAAGATTGCTTCAAAGAGGAAGTGATGCGTCAGAGTGCCAAGATGAAACAACTATTTGGCAAAGCACCGAAAGTGTTTCGTAACTCCAGTTTGATTTATAATGATGAAATAGGAGCGATGGTCGCTGGCTTGGGCTTCAAGGGCATGCTGACTGAAGGGGCAAAGCATGTATTGGGATGGAAGAGTCCGCACTATGTATATCATTGCGCCATGAATCCCAACTTAAAGCTATTGCTGCGTGATTTTAAATTGTCTGATGACATCAGCTTACGTTTCTCTAATTCCGAATGGAGTGAGCATCCTTTGTTTGCCGACAAATACATCAGTTGGATTGATGCTTTACCGCAGGAAGAGCAAGTGATCAATATCTTTATGGAGCTTTGTGCTTTGGGTATGTCTCAACCTTTGTATTCTAATATCCTGGAATTTTTGAAGGCGTTGCCTTATTGCGCCAAAGAGAAAGGTATTACATTCTCTACACCAACGGAAATCGTAACGAAATTGAAATCAGTATCTCAGTTGGACGTTCCTTATCCAATGTCTTGGGTAGACGAGGAAAGGGATACGAGTAGTTGGTTGGGTAATGTTATGCAACGCGAAGCATTCCATAAATTGTATAGTGTGGCCGAACGTGTACATCTTTGTGAGGACCGACGCATTAAGCAAGACTGGGACTATCTGCAAGCAAGTAATAACTTCCGTTTCATGACCACCAAGAAAAGCGGTGTCGACTTGAATCTTGGTATCTATGAGTCTCCTTTTGATGCATTTACCAATTATATGAATATCTTGGGTGATTTTATCAAGCGAGTTGACTCTCTTTATCCGGTGGATGTAGATAATGAAGAACTGAATGCTTTGTTGACTACTATCAAAAATCAAGGATGTGAAATAGAAGAACTGCATCAGGAACTGGAAAAAGCGAAGGCTACCAAACCGGTTGCAAAGAAGGCTGCGGCCAAGAAACCTACTCCCAAAAAGAGTGCTACAAAGAAGCCTACGGCAGAGAAACCTGCTGCAAAGAAAACGGCCAAGAGTGAATAAACACTTCGGTTAACTATAAACAAAAAAGCCTCCCGTAACACGAACGGGAGGCTTTTTTATGAGTAGGGTTATCAATTATTTGCTGAATCTTGTATAGGTAACCTCTATTTGTAAAGGTTCTCCTTCAGGGCCCCCTTTTAGTTTGGCATATCCCGGTTGCAAGTCATTCTGAATGCCGGTTATATTTTGGTTCTGGCTGGTACTATCATAGATTACGTTGACAGGAATAAGTAATACTTTATTCCAATCCTCATTTTCTACTTTCCAATCAGCTTCCCATGTGATTTCGTTCCAAGTAGCTCCAGCCTCATCCTTTGCTTTTTTCTTGGCTGCTTGTTTCTCGTTGATGCAAGTCGTAACCAAACGAGCTATATTTCTGAAGGTATATTGATTCGTGGCAAGACTGTTGTGGGTTGCGGTAAACGAAGTTACATTGTCCACAATCTTGTTTTCTTCGAAGAATTTCTTTAATTCCTGTTTACGTATCAATAATACATTGTTTGGAGCGCTCATGCTAAATTTATAATTGTTGGTTTCATTATAATTATTGAAAGTCAACTTTATAGCATTGAGTGTATCTTGTGATAGCTCTTTGTATATTTCATCGTATGGCATACTGGCTTGGGTAAAGATACCAGCAGGTGACTTGATATACGTCCAATTCTTTTCATTTTTAGCTATCTCTTCAATTTCTTTTGAATTAGAGAATTGATTTGCCTGAATTACCTCTTTGGTTGAAGCGAAGATAGTATTCATGCTATAGTACAAAGAATCGGTTCCATCTTTCTTTTGCAAAGCGACACCTGTTGAGTCATTGGTATAATGGAAGCGGAATTGCATCTGCAAGTCAACACGGTCAATATACAAGATCGTTCCGTCACCATAATCACTCTTTGCATAGAGTCCTTTAAAGACATGCTTAATAAAAGCATCTGAATTCTTGAAATATTCCGGATGTTCGCGATATACCTTTAAGATTCTGTCTTCACCAAATGTTTTCTTATCCAATGGGAAAGACAAATTTGGATAAAAAGTAGGATTACCGGAGACATCTGTGTTGTTTCTCACAGAGTCGGGCACCGAAGCATCGTAAGCTGAATAGGCTTTGCGTCCTAACAATTTAGGATTCTGCTTATCGAAATATTTTTCTGGGTTGATATTGGTGTAACGGTTCTTTTCAAGTTCCTTGTCTAGTTCATAAACACTCATTCGGCAAGCGTTCAACGAATCGCCAAACCATTTTGAATAGTAGATGACCAACTGTGCAGAAACGACCGAGTCTCCCGCCATTCTGCCTGTTGCTTTGGTAGGATTACCTTGACTGTCGCGTTCGGTTACTTTATACACACTCGGGAGGGAGAAGTTATCTGTACAATTCAACTGAGTCAAGAAGCCGGCTTCATAATAACCAAACTTCCGGTCAGTGAATCGACCGATATAGCCGGTACTGGTTTTGGCATATACAGAATCTGCAAAGAAGGATTCAGTCTTTACATCAAAAGTCGTGGTATGTGCTGATATGGCATCTGAGTCAGGCAACATGTCTATTCCCAAGGTTCCTGTATTATCATCACATCCGAAGAAAGTCAGGACTGCTATAAGCAATGTTCCGATATATCTTACTTTCATAGTCTTAATTGTCTAATCAATTTTATTTCTGTTCTGCTTCCCAAACTTTGTCGTAGAAGTCATTGCAAGCTTCCGTAAGATTATCGGGGGTTTGATAATCCAATATTAGTTTTCCCGAATTACGTGCATACTCCAATACTTCTTCATTGACGTGTTCGCTTTGCTGGATGACACCGTCTGAGTAGTCAACCGCTAATTTGCAAAGCGACGTATAGTCAACCGGTTCTTTCAGACTGGCTATGTCTTTCTTAGTAATGCCTTTCAGCAATAATTTGCTGGCAAAGTCAGCGTGGAAAGGTTGAGTGAAGTCGTCGTCAAAAAGGGAAAAAATCACTTTGGCGTCTCTGAAAGAAGGTTCGTCTTTATAGGCTTTCTTGATGTAGAGAGGGGCTAAAGCAGTCATCCAACCTTGACAGTGGATAACGTCCGGACACCAACGCAGTTTCTTGACAGTTTCTAATACGCCACGGGTATAAAAAATAGCACGGGCATCATTGTCTTCATACTCTGTACCGTTCTCGTCGATTGTCTGTAAACGATTCTGAAAATAATCATCATTATCGATGAAGTAAACCTGCATGCGTGCAGACTGGATAGAAGCAACTTTGATGATGAGCGGATGATCGGTATCGTCAATGATAAGGTTCATGCCGGAGAGACGTATCACTTCATGCAGTTGATTTCTGCGTTCGTTAATATTTCCCCATTTGGGCATAAACGTTCTAATTTCTCTGCCTTTTTCTTGGATAGCTTGAGGCAGATTTCTGCCTACAAGTGACATTTCTGTTTCTGAAACGTAGGGTGTAATTTCTTGTGTAATAAATAAAACCTTGTTCGCCTTTGTCATAATAACAATGTTCTCAATTATTCTGCAAAGATAATAAAAAAAACGGGCAATAAAGAAAATGGGCTGATCTATTATTCCTTATGAATTGTTAACTGGTTGTATTCCAATGAAAAGTGTGCCCTTTGCTGGTTTTAAATAGAGGGTGTTATTTGCATTAATTTATGATATTTCTTCTTTATGTGGTAAATAATAGTTTATTTTGCACCGTTTTTGCAAACAACTAAGTTGTTATATAACCAATAAAAATGGAAATAGTACATACTATCAAGGACTTGCAGACCGGACTTTCGGCTTTGAGAGCCCAAAACAAAACAGTAGGTTTAGTGCCTACAATGGGTGCCCTACACGCTGGTCATGCTTCACTGGTGAGGCGTTGTGTGTCAGAGAATGGTGTCGCAGTGGTAAGTGTTTTTGTAAATCCTACTCAGTTTAATGACAAGAATGATTTAGTAAAATATCCTCGTACGTTGGAAGCAGATTGTCGTTTGTTGGAGGATTGTGGCGCTGCCTTTGTTTTCGCACCTTCGGTTGAAGAGATGTATCCGGGACCGGATACGCGACAGTTTAATTATGCACCTCTTGACACGGTCATGGAGGGGGCATTTCGTCCGGGACATTTCAACGGTGTTTGTCAGATTGTGAGTAAACTGTTTGATGCGGTGAAGCCGGATTACGCTTATTTCGGTGAGAAAGACTTTCAACAGTTGGCTGTCATTCGAGAGATGGTTCGCCAAATGAAATATCCGTTGGAGGTTGTAGGCTGTCCTATTGTTCGTGAAGCTGACGGGCTGGCTTTGAGTAGTCGTAATGCCCGATTGTCTGTGGAAGAACGCAAAATAGCTTTAAAAATTTCGCAGACTTTATTTGAAAGTCGTACCTTTGCAACTTCGCATTCGGTTGCTGAAACACAAATGTTTGTAGAAAAAGCCATTGCAGCCACTCCCGGTCTGTGTTTGGAATACTTCGAACTGGTGGATGGCAATACCTTGCAGAAAATAGCCAATTGGGAGGATACCTCCTATGCAGTGGGCTGTATTACAGTGTTCTGTGGAGAGGTTCGCTTGATTGACAATATCAAGTACAAAGAATAATAAACTTAAAAAGGAGCCAATCTTATGATGATTGAAGTGTTGAAGTCGAAAATTCATTGTGCCCGCGTTACGGAAGCTAACCTAAATTATATGGGAAGCATAACGATTGACGAGGATTTGATGGATGCCGCCAACATGATTGCCGGCGAAAAGGTGTACATTGTCGACAATAATAACGGTGAACGTTTTGAAACTTACATTATTAAGGGAGAACGCGGTTCAGGCAAAATTTGCTTGAATGGTGCTGCTGCCCGTAAGGTACAACCGAATGATATTGTTATTATCATGTCGTATGCATTCATGGATTTTGAAGAGGCCAAGTCGTTTAAACCGATCGCTATTTTTCCAGACCCGACCACCAATCGACTGGTGAAATAGGTCCTTCATAAATAATAAAAAGAAGCCCCGTCTGCCACTAAGCAGACGGGGCTTCTTTTTGTTTAGGATGTGCAGCTAAGAGAGTCATTTTACGCAGATAAGTGCATCGGCTTACGCACTTATCTGCATCAGCCTACACTCTTATCTGCGTTTGCTTACGCACTTATCAGTGTTTATCTCTTTAGGCTTTCGTTCATGGAAGCAGCTGCTTTTCGTCCATCGCCCATGGCAAGGATTACGGTTGCGCCACCTCTCACAATGTCACCACCGGCATAAATTGTCGGGATAGATGATTGCATGTTGTCATTCACGGTAATTGTGCCTTTGCGTCCCAATTCCAGCCCTTTGATAGAACTTGGAACAATTGGGTTGGGGGATACTCCTACGCTGACAATAGCGAGGTCTATATCAATCGTTTCGGTAGCTCCCGGGATAGGAGCAGGGCTGCGACGTCCGGAAGCATCGGGTTCTCCTAATTCCATTTTCTGCAGGATGACCTGTTTTACCCTCCCTTGTTCATCGGCAATGTATTCTATCGGATTATGGAGTGTCAGGAATTCTACACCTTCTTCTTTCGCATGTTTCACTTCTTCGATACGTGCAGGCATTTCTTCCTCTGAACGGCGATAGACAATCATGGCACGCTTCGCTCCCAGTCGGCGAGCCGTACGTACAGAGTCCATAGCTGTATTACCTCCACCGATTACTGCCACATTCTTGCCGAAAGGTACCGGTGTGTCGGAATCTTCACTGGCAGCATCCATCAGGTTGACACGTGTTAAGTATTCATTGGAAGAAAGAACATTGATGGAGTTTTCTCCCGGAATATTCATGAAGTTGGGCAATCCGGCCCCGGAGGCTACGAATATACCTTTGAAACCTTCTTCTTCCAATTGCTCTACACTCAAGGTCTTGCCAATGATGCAGTCTTTTATGAATTTTACCCCCATTTGGGCAAGGTTATCAATCTCTACATCTACTACCTTGTTAGGCAAACGGAACTCCGGAATGCCATATTTCAGTACACCTCCGATTTCGTGTAGGGCCTCGAACACAGTAACATTGTATCCATATTTTGCCATGTCTCCTGCAAAGGAAAGACCGGCAGGTCCGGATCCAATTACAGCCACTTTGATGCCATTCTTTTCTTCAATATCCGGTACGGAAATTTGTCCGCTATCTCTTTCGTAATCGGCTGCAAAGCGTTCCAAATAGCCAATAGCTACGGGTTTTTCATTCATCTTTAAATGAATACATTTTGATTCGCATTGCTTTTCTTGTGGACACACACGGCCGCAAACAGCAGGAAGTGCACTTGTTTCTTTGAGTGTCTTGGCAGCTTCTAAGAATTCGCCACGCTCAATGTGTTTGATGAAGCGAGGAATATCTATGCCTACCGGACATCCTTCCATGCAGCCCGGGTTGGCGCAGTCCAGACAACGTTTGGCTTCTACCAATGCTTGATCTTCTGTCAATCCTTGGTTCACTTCTTCTTTACGACTGTGTGAACGGTATTCTGCATCCAGTTCTTTCATCTCTACACGAGGGATGGCGGTGCGTTCTTTGGCTTTCATCGACTTACGCAATTCTTGACGCCAAGCAGCATTACGACTTTTGTCGGTTGCTTCTTCTACGTCTTCGCCGGTTGCCTCACAGGTTTGCGGTTCTTCCAGCTTATGCATTTTTTCAAGTTCAATGCTTTTGAAAGCTCCCATGCGCTTCAACATCTCGTCAAAGTCCACTTGGTGACCATCGAACTCCGGACCATCTACGCAAACAAACTTGGTTTTACCGCCGATTGTGATGCGACAAGCACCGCACATGCCAGTACCGTCCACCATAATGGTATTCAGAGAGACATCAGTAGGTATTTCATATTTCTTTGTCAGCAAGCAAACAAATTTCATCATGATGGCAGGGCCGATAGAAAAGCATTTATCTACTTTCTCACGTTTGATAACTTCTTCTACTCCTTCTGTCACCAAGCCTTTGCGACCATACGATCCGTCGTCTGTCATGATAATGACTTCATCAGAACTTTCACGCATCTCTTTTTCAAGAATGACCAACTCTTTGCTACGGCCTGCGAGTACGGTGATTACACGGTTTCCTGCGGCTTTCAAGGCTTGAACGATGGGAAGCATGGGAGCTACACCTACACCTCCTCCGGCACAGATTACGGTACCAAAGTTTTCAATGTGAGTGGCTTGTCCCAACGGGCCAACGACATCCGTAATATAATCACCTTCGTTCAATTCGCAAAGGCGGGTAGAAGAGAGTCCTACTTCTTGTATCACCAATGTGATCGTACCTTTGACGGGATCAGCAGCAGCGATGGTCAAGGGCATACGTTCGCCTTTCTCGCCTACGCGTACGATTACGAAGTGTCCTGCCCTGCGTGATTTAGCAATTAACGGTGCTTCGATTACTAACTTGAAGACCTTTTCAGAGAAATGTTCTTTGCTAATGATTTTGTTCATTATCTACTAATTTTGTTGGTATAATTACGTAATTACTTTCAGAATGTTACAGTTTGCAAAGATACTGGTAATTTGCTAATTGTGCAACTAGTCACCAAAAGATTTCCGTCTGTGGCTCTAATTTGCCTGTCGTTTTCCGTCGATTTACTTTGGGTATCAAAAGTATTGATGGAGAAGACTGTCGGAAAGACAGCTTACTGGATGGATATTTCTATTTATTCGTATTTGAAAGAATACTTTGTTGCATCAAACAGAAAAGAGGTATGTCCATGACATACCTCTTTTATAGCTAACTGACCGATTAATCCATGCTGAAGGATTAGTCTATCAGGTCGAATCCTGTGTAAGGAATCAGTGCCTTTGGTATGCGGATACCTTCAGGCGTTTGATGATTCTCAAGCAAAGCGGCTACGATACGCGGTAAAGCCAATGCAGATCCATTCAGTGTATGGCAAAGCTCTGTTTTCTTTTCTGCTGAACGGTAGCGGCATTTCAAGCGGTTGGCTTGGTAAGTATCGAAGTTGGAAACGGAACTTACTTCCAACCAACGTTGCTGTGCTTCAGAATAAACCTCGAAGTCAAAGCAAAGGGCAGCGGTAAAGCTCATATCACCTCCGCACAGACGAAGAATACGGTAAGGAAGCTCTAGCTTCTGGAGTAGACCTTCTACATGATCCAACATTTCCTGGTGAGATTCCTGAGAATGTTCGGGCTTATCGATACGCACCAATTCTACTTTAGAGAATTCGTGCAGACGGTTCAAACCACGTACGTCCTTGCCATAAGAACCGGCTTCGCGACGGAAACATTGGGTATAAGCACAGTTTTTAATAGGCAACTGCTTCTCATCCAGAATCACATCACGGTAGATGTTTGTGACAGGAACTTCAGCAGTAGGAATCAGGTACAAATCATCTACTTCACAATGATACATCTGTCCTTCTTTGTCGGGCAACTGACCTGTGCCATATCCGGAAGCAGCATTTACTACAGTGGGCGGCATAATCTCCATATAGCCTGACTTGCGAGCCTCGTCTAAGAAGAAGTTGATCAATGCCCGTTGAAGTTGTGCACCTTTGCCTTTGTAAACCGGAAATCCTGCGCCTGTAATCTTAACACCCAGGTCAAAATCAATCAGATCATATTTTTTTGCCAGTTCCCAATGGGGGAGTGCGTCTTTGGGTAGTTTGGTTTCCATGCCCCCCATCTTTTCTACTACGTTGTCTTCTGCGGCTACGCCTTCAGGTACGCTGTCGTAGGGAATGTTGGGGATGGTATAAAGCAGATCCTGTAAGTCAGTGGAAGCTTGGTCCATCTCAGCTTGTAAATCTTTGTTGATCTCTTTCAGTTCAGCTACGCGATTCTTGGCTGTTTCTGCTTCCTCTTTCTTGCCTTCTTTCATTAATTGTCCGATGGACTTTGAAAGCGCATTAACCTCCGATAGGTTCTTATCTAAAATAGTTTGAGTATTGCGTCGTTTGTTATTCGTTTCCAGCACCTGCTCAATGGTTTCATTGGCATTCTTGAAGTGCTTCTTTTCCAGTCCGCGAAGTACCGCGTCGGTGTTGTCTGTAATTTGTTTAATGGTAAGCATATCTTATACTTGTTTTTATGATACTCAGTTTTATGAGTGCAAAGATATAGAAAAAACAATTAAGGTGTTGTTTTTGGTATAAAAGAAAGGGATGCAACCCGTATAAGATTGCATCCCTCTTCTTTATTTCTTGTTCAGAAACTTATGCTTCTACATTTTCAGTAGGAATGATAGATACAGAACGTCTATCTTCTTTACCTACTTTGAACTGTACAGTTCCATCTACTAAAGCGAAAAGAGTGTGGTCTTTACCCATACCGATGTTGTTACCGGGGTGGAATTCAGTACCTCTTTGACGAACGATGATGTTACCTGCTTTGCAGATTTCGCCACCAAATATCTTAACGCCTAATCTTTTGCTCTGTGATTCGCGGCCGTTCTTAGAACTACCGACACCTTTTTTGTGTGCCATTTCTTCTTACTTTTTAATTGATTAAGCTACTACTTCAGTAATTGTTAACTCAGTGAATTGTTGACGGTGACCGTTCAACTTGCGATGACCTTTTCTTCTTTTCTTGTGGAAAACAAGTACTTTGTCGCCTTTTACCATGTTTGATACTACCTGGCAAACTACTTTTGCACCTTCTACCGTAGGAGCACCTACAGTGATAGCACCATCTTTGTCCACTAAAAGAACTTTTTCAAATTCTACTGTTGCACCGTTTTCTGCTTCCTGAATGTGGTGTACAAACAGCTTTTTGCCAGCTTCTGCTTTGAATTGCTGACCGTTAATCTCTACAATTGCGTACATTCTTATATATAATGTATAAGTTAGCTCCGTCGGGTGGCTTCTAATCACTTAGAAAACTCTTGGTTGAACCCGGTGCGGAATAATCGGGCACAAAATTACTTTTTTTATTCCAAACAAGCAATACTTTACTCATCTTTTTTAGGAATGTAGGATGGTTTATTGAGTTTCTTATATTCTAACTTCTTGTTTCAAGTATTGATACGGTTGGTTTCAAGGGTTGGAACACTCATTAAGTCTATAAGACTTTATCCTATATATGGCTTGATGCAATAGACTGCTACGATGGCCAATAAAGCACTAAGCATGGCAAAGGCTATTATCAATAATAGGCAATAAAAGAACATCCGTAGGGTACGCCAAAAACTTTTCCACCAAGTGAGGCTATATAACTGCTTGTAATCCCACCAAAATAGTAGGAAAATAACAGCAGAAGGTAGTTCGTACAGGCTGTTTACTTGAGCATGACCATAAAAGGGGAGTACAATGATGCTCAGCAGGAGTATCTGGCAGGCGATATATGCTTGTATAAATACATGCTCTGTCGTATTATAGTTCAGATTGTATTTTCTGCGGCGAAAGGCGAGTTGGGTTGCAAGAGCAAACAGTGGCAGAGTGGCTATGATGCGAAAGGCTTTGTTGCCGTGAGCCCAGCTTTTCAACAGATTCCATACTCTCATAAGGAAAGGAGATTGCTGAACGAATGCCTCCAGTTTGCCGATTATCTGGAAACCGTCGTTCACCAGATTGTCTACGAGACTTTCATCGCTATTGTATTGGGGAGTGGCAGTAATCAATACAGAGTCATTCTTTACAGGCGTTGCCTGAAGTTCTTCTTGCGATTGACTATCAATTTTTTGAAGTTGCCTTTGTACTTCTGTGAGCTGAGTTGCTGTGGCATTTTGTCCTTTTCGGGTTAATGCTTCCGGATCAATCAGTTGGACGGTCATGATGTAGAGTGCGGCAAGAATAAATAAACTTTGAAAGGGACGGAAATATTGAATCCGTTTACCACCGATAAAGTCTCGAATCATGTATCCCGGTCGGTGAAGCAAATCAATGAGGGTAAGCCCAAAACCACTATCGATATTGAAGAAACCTCCGGCAATGTTTTTTAGGGCATTACTTAAACGGTAGCGAGGTGTGTTTCGACTTTGTCCGCAGCGATTGCAATAGTTGCCGGTGTAGTGAGTGCCACAGTTTTGACAAATGCAGGAGGCGTTGTCATTGGGTGCTACGGCCTTTCCACGAATCAAACCGATGCGGAAGGCACGCAGCTTTACTTTAAAAGGATGTAGCCAAGGAGCAAAATAGGCCGTTACTTTGTGAGGTAGAATCTTTCTTTTTTGACTGATACCCCATAGAGCCAGTATAAAGAGCGATGGAAACAGAAACTTGGCTGTTCCTTTCATTTCTTCGCAGGAGAGCCCAAACAAAAAAAGTAAAAGAAGCATTTGCCAAATGTTTATCATCTTCTTTTCTTTAGAGGCGGAAGGTGCGTTCTCTGGCAAGATAGGCTCTTCTATTTTGAAAATGGCAGATGGTTGTTCTTGCTCCTTTTCTTCTTTACCATCTAACAGTTCTTCCAAACTGCTCATTATTTTCCAGTGCGGATACTTGCTTAGTTCTTTGGTAGTGGTTACACCGTGAGTTATTCCGGCAAAGGCCACGCCTGCAGCTTGGGCTGTTTCGGCATCTATCGTACTATCGCCTATATACAGTGTTTCGGATTTGGTGGCATGGAGTTTTTTGAGAGCAAGGATCAATCCTTCGGGAGAGGGCTTGGCTTTTTGTACATCTTCACCCCCAACGATGATATCCATGAAGTTGATTGGAAAGTGCTGATCTAATAGCTCCTTGATGCGATAACGGTATTTGGTAGAGATTATTCCGATACGTGCACCCGAATCTTTCAATGCCACTAATACGGACTTAGTCTCAAGAAAAAGTACCGTGTTGACAGTCATGTGGATATCTGCTTCCTTCCGATATTCTTCTCTGAAACCGGCTAGTTGTTCGGGATCTGTTACTCCGGTTAGAATGGAGAAAGAATCTTCCAAGGTCTTGCCGATCGTGCGTTTTATCTCCTCATCCGTCACTTCTGTATATCCGTGTCGGGTAAGAACCATTCGAAAGCAGGTGACGATGCCGCGTGACGAATCGGCAAGGGTATAGTCAAAGTCGAAGAGGTAGGTGGTATAATTCATGGCTGCTTTTTACTTTCTTTGCTGTCATAATCGTTTTCTCTTTCCTCCATTTTTTTCTTTATGAATTCTTTTTTCAAGTTAGCTTCTTCCATATTCTTTTTGATTTCTGTTATGGAAGTGAGTATTTGAGCCAACTCATAAACGCTGGATACTGCCTGACGATCTGTAACACTCATAGTGGTAGAGTAGGAGCGTTCTCCCAGATAGTCCACCTTTATAGATTTGTCTTTGTTTAAATAAAGAAAACCCATCACATTGCCGTCTTCCCCCATCCGGTAATCTGCCTTTTCTATTTTTTCACCTAAATCAGTCGTTTCATAACTGTCTTTAGAGGCTGGTGTTTCTGCAAAACTTCCGTCAGGTGCGATTACTTTGACTGCAACATGGTGAATGTTTCGAGCACCGCAATAAATGGAAGTCATACTCATTACGCCATTCTCATCTACCTGAAAGCGGAGGAAAGAGCGGTGCAGATTCTTTTCAATGACTTGTGAAGGATGCAGGTAATAACCTATCTTTTGGTATTCCACTTCTTTTTCGAAAGTAAATTTGCTTTTGATGGCATCAAAATCCTGTTGCTTGATCTGTAGCATGCTGTCGAGATAAACCAAACTTCTTTCTTGTTCTTTCAGTTCTACTTCTTGCATCAGTCCAATACCCGCACGGCGAGTTTCAAAAGCTTTGGGATAAAGAACTTTGATGCTGTCAATCAAAACTTTTGCCTCACTGTAATTACCTTGTTCAAAAGCCTCTCGGGCAGATTGTAGTTTCTCGCCGGCTTTCTTTTCCACATCTTCGCAAGCAAAAAGCGTACAGCACAAACAGGCAAGGAATATAACTTTCTTCATAATTGGTTCTCTTTTTAGTAGTGGCTGTTTATCATTTCCGTCAGGATGGTTTAAGGCTAGATTCAAAGTAAACTATGAACCTCATAACTCCACCCTTACAGAGAGGCAAATATACGACAATGAAATGAAAAGTGAGGTAATTCGTATAGAGAATGTTTGAGATGAAGGAGACGGTAAGGTTGACAAAGAGGTCTTTATTAGATTAAAAGTTGTTGTGTTTGTAATGTTGATTGGCTTTATTGCAGTATCTTTGTACCCTTAAAAATGATTTATTGACAAATGATAGAGTTGACAGCAGAAGAACTGAAACAACATTTTAGTGAAGATATATTCAAACAAATCTCTGCTACGGCAGATAAATTGGAAGTGGAATGTTATGTTGTCGGTGGATATGTACGTGATATTTTCCTGCAACGTCCATCCAAAGATATTGATGTAGTGGTAGTGGGCAGCGGCATTGTAATGGCTGAAGCGCTAGGCAGAAGGCTGGGACGAGCTGCACATGTTTCTGTATTTAAGAATTTCGGGACAGCACAATTGAAATACCATGGCATAGAAGTAGAGTTTGTAGGGGCTCGAAAAGAATCCTATACACATGATTCCCGTAAGCCTATTGTAGAAGATGGTACTTTGGAAGATGACCAGAATCGGCGTGATTTCACCATCAATGCAATGGCAGTCTGCTTGAATGAAGCCCGTTATGGTGAGTTGGTTGATCCTTTCGGTGGAATGCAAGATCTGAAAGAGAAAATAATCCGTACTCCGCTCGATCCGGATATCACTTTCAGTGACGATCCTTTACGCATGATGCGTTGCATCCGTTTTGCCACGCAGTTGAATTTTTACATCGATGATGCTACTTTTGAGTCTTTGCAACGCAACCGTGAACGTATTTCTATCATATCCAAAGAGCGTATTGCAGATGAGTTGAATAAGATCATCCTTGCTCCTGTACCCTCCAAGGGCTTTATTGACTTGGATCGTTGTGGTTTGCTGGAGCTTATTTTCCCTGAGTTCGTGACTTTACAGAAAGTTGAAATACGTAACGGACGAGCGCATAAGGATAATTTCTACCACACCCTCGAAGTTTTAGATAACATCAGTAAAAAGACCGATAATCTTTGGCTGCGATGGGCAGCACTTTTGCATGATATTGCCAAGCCCGTGACCAAACGTTGGGAACCTCAAATAGGGTGGACTTTTCATAATCATAATTTTATCGGTGAAAAGATGGTACCCGATATCTTCCGTAAGATGAAGATGCCTATGAACGAGAAGATGAAGTATGTGCAGAAAATGGTAAGTTTGCACATGCGACCTATTGTTATAGCGGATGATGTAGTGACCGATTCTGCAGTTCGCCGATTGTTATTTGAGGCGGGAGATGAGATAGACGACCTCATGACTTTGTGTGAAGCTGATATCACCTCCAAAAATAGGGAACGTAAAAAGCGATTCCTCAATAACTTCCAGTTAGTACGTCAAAAGTTGAAAGACTTGGAAGAGCGCGACCGGGTTCGTAATTTTCAACCTCCGGTCAGTGGTGAAGAAATCATGGAAACTTTTGGTTTGCCTCCTTGCCAACAAGTTGGAACCTTGAAAAGTGCCATTAAAGATGCCATTCTGGATGGGGTGATACCTAATGAATACGAAGCTGCACGTACTTTTATGTTAGAACGGGCAGAGAAAATGGGATTGAAAAAGATATCGAAATAGAAAGAAGGGCAGATTGAGAAGTTAAATCCAATCTGCCCTTCTTTATTTTTGGGGATGCATCTGTTCTAGTCTTCCGCTTGGAATTTGCGGCTTACCTTCATCAGATTAATCGTGTACGTTACTACATTCTGTGCTTCTTGTATCATGGTTAGATAAACCATGCTGACTTTAATGCTGCCACTTTGAGTCTGGATGCGTTGCAACTCCTCACGTTTCAAGTGTGCAAGCTGTCCGTTGAGATCGTTGGCTTTGCGTATCTCAGTTTCAAACTCCTCATAATTGTTGGTCTCCATTTTGTGACGACATACTTGCAACAGGTAACTGATGTCTTCCGTCACATCTGCAAACTCTCCCTTCTGAATGGCATCGAGCGGTTTGAAGTTATTGTCGATATGTTCAAGGCAGGGCTCGCAAAGACGGCCTATACTATATACTAGTTCGCTGGCAAAGTCATTACCTTGATAGTAGTAAAGACCTTTTTCCAATATGATATTGTTGTCAAGACGGCACATAGCAAGCGTACCGATGCGTTTCGTTTGCTTGATAAGTTGCTTCTGAAACTTGACCGAACCCATTGCACGACGCAAACCACGCAAGTTTTCGTGTAGAAAAGAAGTAACGGTACGCTCCAAGTTCTCTTCTGTAAAGGCTAGAATTTTAGTGAGCTCCTCACGGGTATGCTTACGCAATAGTTCAAGAACTTCACGATTGTCGGTGCTCTTCATCAATTGTTTCAAAGTCTCATTGTCCTTTTCTCTTTCTTTGCGTCTTTTGTACATGATTTGGCTACGGATCAACATGAATACAGCAAGGCCAATCAAAACTACGATAGCAATGGTGCCACCGAAATAAATCAGCATGGCTACGAAGAAACAGATGGTGAATGCGGCACCGGCTGTGATAAACCATCCACCAATCACACTTAGTACGCCGGTAATACGAAATACGGCTGAATCACGTCCCCAAGCCCGATCGGCAAGAGAAGTACCCATCGCTACCATGAAGGTTACGTATGTTGTGGAGAGAGGAAGTTTTAGAGAAGTTCCCAAGGCAATAAGCAAGCCCGCCAACACCAGATTGATCGAAGCACGTACCAAGTCAAACGCTGCACCGTCAGCAATAATTGCTTCGTCTTTCACGAAACGACTGTTTACCCAACGCTTGGTACTTTCGGGTGCTATTTTAGAAATATTGTTGGCAAATGTCATGCTGAAACGTGCTAATGTACGGGCAATGGGAGTGCTTCCAAAAGTTTCTTCCCCTTCATCCTGACGGGAAAGGTCAACAGAGGTTTTGATGACATTGTGTGCCTTTTTAGAAGTACAAAGTGCATAAACCATGACTGCTCCTGCACCGATGAGGAAGTACCAAGGGGTTTTGGCCGGACCGAGAAGAGAGGTCATCAAAAAACCATCGGGGCCAACTGCTGTGCCGTTGGTTGTATAGTCAATAAAAGAAGAATACCCTGCCAGAGGAATACCGATAAAGTTTACCAAGTCATTACCGGCAAAAGCAAGGGCGAGAGCAAATGTACCCATCAAAACCACAATCTTGAAGATGTTGACTTTCAGCCAGTGCAGAATTTGCATCAATAGGGTGAAACCTATAAAGAAAGAACTAATTAATAGGAACGTATTATCCTGTACCCATTGTTTGTTTTCCGGAGTCATGAATGAACTATCCTTCAATCCTTTTATTAACATAAAATAGATGATAGAAGTGGCGGCAATACCACCGTACAATGCAATGCTGTACTTCATTTTCTTCTTATAATTGAAGGTAAATACGATGCGCGCCAACCATTGTACCAGCATACCGAAGAAGAAAGCAATGGCTACAGATACAAAGATAGCCATGATAACCGATAGAGCCTTGTCTGTGTTGATAAGATCTCCGAGTCCCAGCGCGTCATTGTTGTAAACCTTGATAAGTGATAGAGCAAACGTTCCCCCCAATAATTCAAACACCATAGAAACGGTGGTAGAGGTAGGCATACCCATCGTATTGAAGACATCCAACAGTACAACATCCGTCAGCATGACGGCGAGTAATATGCACATTATCTCGGCAAAATAAAAGTGTTCAGGTTGGTAGATGCCGTGGCGTGCGATGTCCATCATGCCATTACTTAAAGAGGCACCGATGAATACACCGATGCCGGCTATAAATAGGATGGTCTTGAAAGAGGCTGCCTTTGCTCCGACAGCCGATTGAAGAAAGTTCACCGCATCATTACTGACCCCCACTGCGAGATCAAAGATCGCGAGTATGAACAGAAAGATTACGATGCCTAAATAAATTGTTTCCATAAATATGTATTTTATTTCTGCTGCAAAGAAAAGTAAATAGTATTGCAGAGAAATGTCATACATGTTACAGAAGCGTTACAGTCTTCAACTTTTTCTGGAGGTAGTCATAAAATGTATATTGTGAACGAATTTTCTCTTTTTGTGGATGGATCGATTTCCAGCAGTTGCGTAAATGATCGTCCACAAAGCAGGCTTTTCGTCTGTCGGACAGTTGAATCGAGAGCAAGTCTATCAACTCTTGTTTTAAGTCAGGATCCAGTATAGGCGTTACGGCTTCGATTCGTCGATACAGGTTACGACGCATCCAATCCGGTGAGCCTAAGAAGAGTTTCGGATGATTTCCATTGCCGAAATACCAAATGCGAGCATGTTCTAAGAATGTATCCACAATGCGAGTGACCCGAATGTTGCGGCTGAAAGATTGCCCGGGTATCAGGCAGCAGATGCCACGTACTATCAAATCTATTTCTACTCCCGCTTCTGATGCTTCGTAGAGGCGCTCGATCATGGCGGGATCTTGCAGGGCATTCATTTTAAGGATAATTCGTCCACGTTTTCCACTTCGTGCCAATTCTATTTCGTGGTTAATCAAACGGATGAGTTCCGGTATAAGATTAAATCTTGCCACCAGTAACCGATGGAATACCGGATTATCTTTCCCTTGCAAGGTGCGGAACAGGTTGTGCAGGTCATTAACGATAATAGGATTGCACGTGAAGAGTCCACTGTCTGCATAGAGTGTGGCAGTGTTTTCATTAAAGTTGCCGGTACTGATGTAAGCATAGCTGGGCATTTTGTGTCCTTGTTTATCGCGACGTAGGATGAGGGCTACTTTGGCATGCACTTTCAGTTTGGGTATGCTGTAGATGATATTGATGCCGGCAGCTTTCATCATCTCAGCAGTGGCAAGGTTGTTCTCTTCATCAAAACGGGCCTTCAACTCAACGAATACAGTCACTTTCTTCCCGTTTTGTGCGGCTGCTATTAGGGTGTTGATAACTGTGGAGTTTTCGGCTACACGATACTGAGTCACCATAATCTCGCGAACGGTAGGTTCGTGCACGGCTTCATATAAAAAATGTATGAAGTGGTCGAAGGAGTGATAGGGGTAGTGCAGTAATAAATCCTTCTTCTCTACATATCGGAAGATAGATTCGCGTTCATCCAAGCAAGTCAGCTTCATAGACTGAGGTTTCTTGATGGGACGCACCGTTTGTTCCGGATTGGGCAAATGGCGCAAGTCTTCCATGTTGAGGTGTTTGTCGCCCGGCACTAATTCACGTCGGTCTATGTGATAAGCATCTACCAAGAAATCCAGA
Source organism: uncultured Bacteroides sp. (assembly GCA_945607605.1). GTDB lineage: Bacteria > Bacteroidota > Bacteroidia > Bacteroidales > Bacteroidaceae > Bacteroides. Next base: position 35,043 of record CALYZE010000005.1, on the reverse strand, counting down.
AAATCCTGCGGCATGGCACGGTCATATACAAAACGGCAAACGTCTCCAATTTTACGCTTTTTCACTTTGGTCTTTACCTGTTCAATGATTTCAGAAGTATTGGCAGAATCGTCTATCAAGATATCCGCGTCACGTGAAATCTTGATGCAATAACTGCTTTCTACTTCATAACCGGGAAAAATCGTATTAATATTGGCTTTGATAATGTCTTCGATAAACATCAGGTAATAATTCTTTCCTACTTTGGGCAGCTCGATGAAACGAGGCACTTTACTGTAAGGCAGCTTCATTACAAAATACTGTGTATGGTTGGGAGAGTCGGCAGGTACCCCTTTCAGATAAAGACGTACAGCGAGATAAAGTCGGTTGTCACGCAAAAAAGAGATTACCCGATCTTTACTAACCGGTACGGGAGCCAGATATGGGAAAATCTCTTCCCGAAAGAATTTACGCAGAAACTCCTTATGAAAAGGCTCCACATTGCGACTTTGATAAAAAATGATATGATGCTTCCGCAAGGCGGGCAGAATCTTTTCTTCGTAGATGCGAATGCGTTCCTCCAATTGGCGGTTTACTTCTTTATTGATGGCTGCCACCAAGTCGATGGCCGATTGCACCGTTTCTTCATCATTTTGCGCCGCTCCTGTTGCGATTGCTTTATGGTCAGCTACGCGTATCTTATAAAACTCCTCCAGGTTAGAGGAATAGATAGAAATAAAATTGATACGCTCATACAGCGGCAAGGTGTCGTCTTCGGCTTCCAACAGTACCCGGTAATTGAACGACAGCCAGCTGATATCACGTTTGAAATATCTGTTTTCCATATTTTCTTAGATTTCCCCAAATATAGTTACCTTTGCAGATATAAACAATAGAATGATGACAAAAATTGGTTTACTATCGGATACACATGCCTACTGGGATGAGAAGTATTTGCGATATTTCGAGTCTTGTGACGAGATCTGGCATGCAGGTGATATCGGCTCGCTGGAGGTCGCTCAAAAGCTGGCAGCATTCCGTACGTTCCGTGCAGTATATGGCAACATTGATGGACAGGAGATTCGCCAACTCTATCCACAGATCCTTCGTTTTACGATAGATGGAGCTGAAGTGTTGATGAAGCATATTGGAGGATATCCGGGCAAATACGATCCTTCGATACAAGGCAGCATTTTGGTGCGTCCGCCCAAATTGTTTATCAGTGGTCATTCGCATATCTTGAAGGTGAAGTATGACAAAACGTTGGATATGCTTCACATCAATCCGGGGGCAGCAGGTATCTCCGGTTTTCATAAAGTGCGTACGATGGTACGGTTTGTGATAGAGGAGGGTATGTTCAAAGATCTTGAAGTGATAGAATTGGCCGGATAGTGAATCTGAACCGAAGCAATCTCTTAGAATTAAAAATAATTTAATTTATTTTGTACTGCATTCGGTTTACATTATCTTTGTGCCTTGAATAGCAAGTTAGAGCCGTGGGGCATCGTCCTCCTTCTTATTTTATTCTCCGTTTGATGTATCACCGAAAAAAGAACTGAAATATGAAAGGAATTATTCTTGCAGGTGGCAGCGCCACTCGTCTCTACCCATTGTCTAAGGCTATCTCCAAGCAGATCATGCCGGTTTATGACAAACCTATGATTTACTATCCGCTCTCTACTCTGATGTTGGCGGGAATACGTGAAGTTCTGATTATTTCTACTCCTCGTGATTTACCGATGTTCCGTGAACTGCTGGGAACCGGTGAAACGCTCGGTATGTCTTTCTCCTATAAAATACAAGAAAACCCTAACGGACTGGCCCAAGCATTTGTCTTGGGTGCCGACTTCCTCGATGGGGGGCCAGGTTGTTTGATTTTGGGTGATAATATGTTTTATGGACAAGGTTTTTCTGCCATGCTGAAACGAGCAGCTTCCATCGAAGAGGGAGCTTGTATTTTCGGCTATTCTGTAAAAGATCCCCGTGCTTACGGTGTGGTAGAGTTTGATGCCGATGGAAAGGCCATTTCTCTTGAAGAGAAACCAGCAAACCCCAAAAGTGAGTATGCCGTTCCGGGTCTTTACTTCTATGACTCTACTGTTACGGCCAAAGCGGCTGCTTTGAAGCCTTCTGCCCGTGGCGAATATGAAATTACCGATTTGAATCGCCTCTATATGGAAGAAGGTACGTTGAAGGTGGAACTTTTCGGTCGTGGTTTTGCGTGGCTTGATACAGGTAATTGTGATAGTTTACTTGAAGCCAGTAACTTTGTGGCTACCATTCAGAACCGCCAAGGCTTCCGTGTGAGTTGTATCGAAGAGATTGCGTGGCGTAAAGGCTGGATCGATCTTGACCAATTGTATCATCTGGGCGAACAACTGGGCAAAACGGAGTATGGCATGTATCTGATGGAGCTTGCTGACTCACGCCGTTAACATTGGAAGAGATTCAACGAATAGTTGACTATTCCATCCTTTCATCTTTAAATATAAATTTTTAATTTCAATGATATGAAGACTTATCTCGTAACGGGTGCTGCCGGTTTCATCGGTGCCAATTATATTAAATATATTCTGGCTCATCAGAATGATATCAAGGTTGTAATCTTAGATGCTTTGACTTATGCCGGAAACTTGGGGACGATAGTGAATGATATAGACGATGACCGCTGTGTCTTTGTAAAAGGTGATATCTGTAATCGTGTGCTTGCCGATGAACTTTTTGCTAAATATAAATTTGATTATGTAGTAAACTTCGCTGCCGAGAGCCATGTGGATCGGAGCATTGAGGATCCTCAGCTATTCTTGATGACCAATATTTTGGGTACACAGAACTTGCTGGATGCCGCTCGCCGTGCTTGGGTGACGGGTAAGGATGAGTTTGGTTATCCTACTTGGCGCAAAGGGGTACGTTATCATCAGGTATCTACCGATGAGGTTTACGGTTCATTGGAAGCTGAAGGATACTTTACGGAACAGACACCGCTTTGTCCGCACAGCCCGTATAGCGCCAGTAAAACAAGTGCTGATATGGTGGTGATGGCTTATCATGATACCTATAAAATGCCGGTAACGATTACGCGTTGTTCCAACAATTACGGTCCTTATCATTTCCCGGAGAAACTGATTCCTTTGATTATTAAGAATATTCTGGAAGGAAAGAAACTTCCTGTTTATGGAGATGGCAGTAACGTGCGCGATTGGTTGTATGTAGAAGATCATTGTAAAGCTATTGATCTCGTGGTTCGCAAAGGGGTAGAAGGAGAAGTGTATAACGTAGGCGGTCACAATGAAAAGACCAATTTGGAAATTGTGAAGCTGACTATTTCTACCATCCGTCGTCTGCTGGAAGAAGAACCTACCTATCGTGAAGTTTTAAAGAAGAAAGTAAAAAATGCAGATGGTCAAATTGATATCAGCTGGATTAATGAAGATTTGATCACTTTCGTTAAAGACCGCTTGGGACATGATCAACGTTATGCCATCGATCCGACGAAGATTACCAATGCGCTTGGCTGGTATCCTGAAACGAAGTTTGAAGTCGGTATTGTCAAGACTATAAGATGGTATCTGAATAATCAAGTATGGGTAGAAGAAGTGACCAGTGGTGATTATCAGAAATATTATGAAAAGATGTACGGAAAAAGATAATACTGCGTTGTTTTACACAGATACGTCCGCACGCTTACGCAGATAAGAGTGTTGGCCTACGCACTTATCTGCGTAAGGCTACGCAGTTATCTGTGTTCGCTTACGCAGTTATCTGCATCAAAATAGCAGCACTCAACAATAATCCCATCAACAGCATATTGCGCGAAGTTTCGCCCAATATGCTGTTTAACTTTTCACCACTTCGTATTTCGCACATTCGTTTCCAAGTACGTACATGGGCAAGGAGATAAAAGAAGGGGAGGAGTAGTGCGGTAAGATTCAATGGTAAGCTGTCTGTTTCTGGTTGCATCCTTGGCTCTGTGTGTATGGCAAACCACAGACTGAGGAAGGTGGCAGCTATTCCCAATCCGAGATACAAATATCTTCCGAAAGGTTCACCCCAACGGACAATGAGGGTGCGTTTTCCACTGAGAGCATCTTGCTCGCGGTCACGATAATTATTCACTACTAATAAGGTGTCAATCACTAATCCGCTAATCAGCGAAGCTACAATAACATCTGTTGTAAGGGTATAGGCTTGTACATAATAGGTTCCACCTACAGGAACCAGACCAAAGAAAATCAAAACCAATAGGTCGCCCCAACCTTGATAGGAAAGGAGAGTTGTATAGAGAAAAGCAAATGCAATGGAAAGTACGCCTAATAAGATGAGTTCCCAACCACCGTAAGGTAGTAGTTCCCAACACACGTACAGCAACCCACACCCTATAAGGCAGGAGAGAAGAACGATGAAAACAATGCCTCCCTTCATGGCTCCGGGAGTGATCCATTTTTGTGCACAGGCACGTTCCGGTCCGAGGCGATCTTCGCGGTCAGTACCTTTCAGAAAGTCGTATAGATCATTGATGAAGTTGGCTGCGATTTGCATACCACAGGCAAAAAGGAGGCATAGCAAGGCAGGTATACCTTTAAACTGCCCGTCGGCCAGGGCAAGAGAAGTTCCTATTAATACGGGAATGAGGGCACCTGTCAACGTCTTCGGACGGGCGGCAAGAAGCCATGCGTGAAGTGAATTTTGCTTTATCTCTTTCATGTCTGTTTTAATAAGTTTCAACATCTGCCGGCAAAGATACGGAAAAATGCCTATCTTTGCGCCCGCTTATGATGAAGAAACTACTTTATATATCCGTTCTTTTTTTGTTGCTCTTTTCCTCTTGTAAGACGAAAAGAAGTCTTGTCTTGTCTTCACCGCAACAAGTCATCAAGAGTGATAGTTCTCGTTTCAGTGACACGCTTGGTTTGCCATCCGCTCTTTCGCCTCTGCTCACATTCGACCAGTCTGATTTACGCAATATCCATCGTCATCCTGTGAAACGCCCTGCAGAGAAACCGAAGAAAGAGGAAGCGTCCAGACCAAAAAAGCAAATCGTAAAGCGTGGTACGAAAATCACTTCTCAAACAATCGATGTCTCTTCCGCCTATAAGGGTGTTAGCCGTATGAAGGTTTACCATTTTACACATCGAGATGTTCCGGACGCTTTTGAAGGATTACGCATTGCCTTTATTTCCGATTTGCATTACAAGAGTCTCTTGAAACAGAAAGGATTAGAAGATCTTGTTCGTTTATTGAATGCTCAAAAGCCTGATGTTTTACTGATGGGTGGTGATTTTCACGAAGGGTGTCAATATGTGCCACCTGTTATGGCGGCACTTGCCAAGGTGGATACACCGCTGGGTACTTACGCTGTATTGGGCAATAATGATTATGAAGCCTGTTATGAAGACATCGTGAGAGAAATGAATCGGAACGGTATACACTTGTTAGAACATAAAGTAGATACGTTGCATCGGAAGGATGCCCGAATCTTGTTAGCCGGTGTCCGCAATCCTTTTGATTTGGTGCAAAATGGGAAATCTCCTACGCTCGATCTTTCTCCTGATGATTTTGTCATCCTTATGACCCATACCCCTGACTATGCAGAAGATGTGCCGATCACTCACAGTGATTTGGTGCTTGCAGGGCATACACATGGTGGGCAAGTCTCTCTCTTCGGTCTATATGCCCCGATTGTTCCATCTCGTTATGGACAACGTTTTTTAAAAGGATTGAAATACAATTCAAACCATATACCAATGATTATCACCAATGGCATTGGTACCTCTCAAAAGGCGGTGCGTTTGTTTGCCCCGGCGGAGGTCGTGATGATTGTGCTGCATCAGTTGAAAGATTGATTGACTTTTCTATTCTTTTCACTGGCTGTGGTAGGAAAATTAAATTTCCGGCATCAGCACTACTCCTTGTTTCTTTTTACCATCCATCTTCACGATCATAGGTTGTTCAAAGTGTACATGCCGCAAATAGTTAGTTTCATGTACAGCCGCCTGTGAGTTGAGGTATTCCTGGTGATAGGTTCCGTCATTCCTAAACGCATTGATTGTGAAATAGCCCACGCCGAAAGAGGTGAGATTCTGGAAGAAGTGAGTTCCCTGACTGGGATCGACGCGATAATTGGTCAGCCCGGCTTCAACTATGACACGGGCTGCACTGATATGTGGCCATTTTACAGGAATTCCCAACCAACTATCACTGCTTCCCCAACGTCCGGGACCCACCAGAATATAGTTTTTCCCTTCATTCTGAAATTGCTGATTCAACTTTTCTATTTCCCAGGCAATCTCTTGGTTATGAGAGGCACTGTAGTTTTCTGTCTTCACATAGATGATATCATTGATCTCATTCATGATTCCATGCCCCAAAGAATTATGGGAACGGAGCAATATTTTTTCTTCAGGAATAGAAAGGAGGTCTTCATCCAGCATCTCTTTACTATCCACAATCGGGCGGATCTGGAGAAGATAGAAAGTTCCGGTCTTGTCCTTTTCACGACTCATAGTGGCTGCGAATTCTATTTCGATAGGACGGCGCATTTCTTGTTGCCCGTATTTTAGCACTAATTGCAAGATGTGTGGCAATGGGAAAACATCATGTTGCAGAATATTGGCAAATGTAATGATTTTGCGTCCACCAGGGTAGAGTCCATCCCGTATAATCTGATCATACGGGTCATAAGTAGAGGCGATATAACTCAAAGAACCGTCTTTTTCAGCCTCCTTGACAGAGAGTTTCAATAGATTGAAACCGTCGTCAATGGAGAAGTCTTGTCCGGCATTTCGTAGATTCAGAGCATAAAAACGAGTTTGCGTCTCTTTCAAGGCAATCTCCATTTCACTGGTCTGCAACACTTGATGGGGGTGATAAGGAGAGAAACGCAAAGTCATGCCGCCATCCACAATGTATTTACCTAAACCAAGAGCCAGATTAACAATTCCTTCTTCGGCTTTCTCATTGCCGATTGGGTAGTAGTTGAGAGAACGTGCAACGCCGGACATGGAAGGATAGTAACGGTCGCCATATTGATTACCCACTACTTCTTGCAGAATGACCGCCATCTTTTCTTGGTCGATGACGTTGCTGGTAGCCTGCATATAGGCTTTCGAATCGCGGAAATAAACCGAGGCATATACTCCCTTGATAGCATCACTAATCATGCGCAACATTTCGTATTTATCATCCAAAAAAGGAATCATGTAGGTGTTGTATATTCCGGCAAATGGTTGATAGTGGGAATCTTCTAATAAAGAAGAAGACCGAATGGCAATGGGGGATTTGACTACATCAAAGAAAGTGAAAAAGTCTTCCACCAAGCGATCGGGCAATTTGGCTTTGAGAAAATAGCGCATGATTACATCATCTTCTGCATCCGATAGGGCTATCTGATAGAGGTTGTTGCTATCCATAAACTCATCGAAGACGTCGGTGCAGAGCACTACCGATTTGGGAATAGCTACACGGGCATTTTCAAATTCTTCAAATTCAGGGTGATGCTTCACCATGTTGTCAATGAAGGCCAGACCACGTCCTTTGCCTCCCAACGAACCGTCGCCAATGCGAGCAAAGTTGGAGTAGCGGTCGAAACGATCGCGTTTAAAGATAGCTACCACACCCTGATTCTTCATCTTACGATATTTTACGATCGCCTCGAAAATAATTTTACGGTGAGCATCTACATCTTGAAGACTGTTCCATGTGATAGGGCGTAAAAATTCGGCAACCGGGAACATGGCGCGGGAATAGAGCCAGCGACTGACGTGATTACGGCTGATATGGTAGTGGAATGATTCTGCCGGAACCGCAAAAAGAATATTCTGTAACTCTTTCAGATTCTTTACACGAGCTATTTCCTCCAGTGTGTGCGGATTGCGGAAAATGAAATCACCGAAACCGAAATTGTCGGATACAATGCGGCGCAAATCCACATCCATTTTCTTGGAGTTTTTATCAATGAACGCTGCTTCATACTTAGCGGCATAGGCTATGTTTTCCGATTCGGAAGATTGTATTGTAAGCGGTACAAAGGGGTCTTGTTTACGGATGGCAGCACAGAGTTTGATGCCGGCCAATCCATCCTTTTCACCTCGTTCCACGCGAGGGAATCGGACGTCAGTAATCACCCCTAATATGTTGTTTTTATATTTTTCGTACAGATTGATAGCCTCTTCATAGGTGCGTGCCAGAACAATTTTAGGTCGCCCTCTCATACGCAAAGTACGTTGATGGGCGTTCAAGGCTTCTGTAGAGAACTCCTGACTTTGTTTTAATACGAACTTATAGAGGTTAGGCAGAATGGAGGAGTAGAAGCGGATGCCGTCTTCTACTAATAGGATGAGTTGCACGCCTACTTCTTTGACGTCATGCTCCAGATTCATTTTATCTTCTATCAGCTTGATGATGGAAAGTAACAAGTCTGTGTTTCCCAACCAACAGAACACGTATTCAAAAGGGCTCAAGTCTTCATTGGCGATACGTTTGGTAATGCCATGACTGAAAGGAGTCAATATGACCATAGGAATGTGCTCATGTTGGCTTTTGATGTATCGCGCAACATCAAATCCTTCATTATCTCCCGTTCCGGGCATACAGATTATCAAATCGAAAGAGATGGAAGAGAGTTGCTTCAAGGCTTCGTCACAAGTGGATACTTGCGTAAAGCGTGGTGGATAGCGAAGTGAAAGTGAGGTATATTCATTGAATATCTTTTCATCAATTCGTCCGTCATCTTCCAACATGAAGGCGTCATATGGGTTTGCTATCAAAAGGATGTTGAAGATGCGTCTCGTCATGAGGTTAGCAAACTGGGTATCCTTGAAATAGAGCTGATTTAATTTGAACTTACTGAGCATAGTTTCTCCTGATTTATTGATCCGGAAGCAAAAGTAATAGAAATCAAACCTATTTGGATAGTATTTCAACCACTTTTTTTATATTTGTTCTTTACAACATAAGGCTCAACTCGAAAAGGACGAGGCTCTGAATTTCCTTGCTCTTTTGACGTTTTATTATTTTTCTAACAAAAAAATGGAGAAATATAGGAGAAATGAAAAGTTTTCTTATATTTGCAGTGTTATTCGTTGACACTTTGCTCGAGTAATCTTAAATCAACCAGGTAGAAACCTTTAAAACGTAATATTATGAATATCGAACGTATCATGACCTCTTTGGAGGCAAAGCATCCCGGCGAGTCTGAGTATCTTCAAGCCGTTAAGGAAGTTCTTTTTTCTATCGAAGCTATCTATAATCAACATCCTGAGTTCGAAAAAGCTAAGATTATAGAGCGTCTGGTTGAGCCCGACCGTATTTTAACCTTCCGTGTCACTTGGGTAGATGATAAGGGTGAAGTTCAGACCAATCTTGGTTATCGTGTGCAGTTTAATAATGCTATCGGTCCATACAAGGGGGGAATTCGTTTTCATGCTTCCGTAAATCTTTCTATTCTGAAGTTCTTAGGTTTTGAGCAAACCTTTAAAAACGCCTTGACTACATTGCCTATGGGTGGTGGAAAGGGTGGTTCCGATTTCTCTCCACGTGGAAAGAGTGATGCTGAAATTATGCGTTTCTGCCAGGCTTTCATGCTGGAATTGTGGCGTCACGTTGGTCCGGATATGGACGTACCTGCCGGTGATATCGGTGTAGGTGGACGGGAAGTTGGGTATATGTTTGGTATGTATAAGAAGTTGACTCGTGAATTTACAGGTACTTTCACTGGCAAGGGTTTGGATTTCGGCGGTTCATTGATTCGTCCCGAAGCAACCGGATTTGGTGGATTGTATTTTGTACATCAAATGTTGGAAACAAAAGGCATTGATATAAAGGGGAAGACCGTTGCTATCTCCGGTTTCGGAAATGTGGCATGGGGTGCTGCAACCAAGGCAACCGAACTAGGTGCTAAGGTGGTTACGATCTCCGGTCCGGATGGTTACATTTATGATCCAAATGGCATCAGTGGCGAAAAGATAGATTATATGTTGGAACTTCGCGCATCAGGCAACGATATTGTAGCCCCATATGCTGAAGAATTCCCCGGCTCTACGTTCGTAGCCGGCAAGCGTCCATGGGAAGTAAAAGCAGATATTGCCTTGCCATGCGCTACTCAGAATGAACTGGACGGTGAGGATGCACAGCATCTTATTAATAATAAGGTGATGTGTGTAGGTGAAATCTCTAACATGGGATGTACTCCGGAAGCAATCGACCTCTTTATTGAGAAAAAGGTAGTGTATGCTCCGGGTAAGGCTGTTAATGCCGGTGGTGTGGCTACCAGTGGACTGGAAATGTCACAAAACGCTATGCATCTCAGTTGGAGTGCCGGTGAAGTAGACGAAAAACTTCATGCCATCATGCATGGAATTCATGCTCAATGTGTAAAATATGGGACAGAACCTGACGGTTATATCAACTACGTGAAGGGTGCAAATATTGCAGGCTTCATGAAGGTAGCTCACGCTATGATGGGCCAAGGGGTTATTTAAGAGAGAAACTTTGTTTAGTTGTATTTGTATTTGTGGTTTGTGCTGCCCTACGCCTGAGAAGGTATTGGGCAGCACCTTTTTTGTGATTTCTGTTTTTTTTCTACCTTTGCATCTCGAAATCAAAAAGAACAAAGAGATGTTACTACCGGAACTAAAGGTAAGGCGCGACAAGATACGCGCACTTATGGCTCAACAAGGAATTGATGCTGCACTTATTACTTGTAATGTAAACTTGATCTATACGTATGGACGAGTTGTGAGCGGTTATTTATATTTGCCGTTGAATGCTCCGGCTCGTTTGTTTATAAAGCGTCCCAACAATATTGAAGGGGAGCATATTCATTCTATTCGTAAACCCGAACAACTTCCCGACTTAATCAAGGAATGTGGTCTGACAATACCGACCAAATTGATGCTTGAAGGAGATGAACTGCCTTTTAAGGAGTATAGTCGCCTGGCTGCTTGTTTCCCCGAGACGGAAGTCGTGCCTTGTGGTACGTCGCTCATTCGTCAGGCACGGAGTATAAAGACGGTTCTTGAAATAGAAATGTTTCGCCGATCGGGAGTTGCACACGCCAAAGCTTATGAACAGATTCCGTCTGTGTATAAACCGGGAATGACAGATAGCCGCTTATCTATTGAAATAGAACGTTTGATGCGTTTGGAAGGTTGTCTGGGCTTTTTCCGTGTATTTGGTCAAAGCATGGAAATCTTTATGGGGAGCCTTTTGTCCGGAGATAATGCGACTGTCCCTTCTCCTTATGACTTTGCATTAGGAGGTGAAGGGCTTGATCCTTCTCTGCCCGGCGGTGTAAACGGGGCTTTGCTTCAAAATGGACAAACCGTGATGGTTGACTTGGGAGGAAATTTTTATGGATATATGTGTGACATGAGTCGTGTGTTTTCCATCGGGAAATTACCTGAGAAGGCTTATGCGGCTCACCAAACCTGCTTGGAAGTTCAAGAAGCCATTGCACAGCAAGCCAAACCGGGAATTGCTTGCGAGGATCTTTATAATAAAGCCATTGAATTGGTAACCAAAGCCGGTTTTGCCGATTACTTTATGGGTTTGGGGCAAAAAGCCAAATTCATTGGTCATGGCATCGGATTGGAAATAAATGAAATACCTGTATTAGCTCCGCGTATGAAACAGGAACTTGAGCCGGGCATGGTCTTTGCCTTGGAACCCAAAATAGTGCTACCCGGAATAGGTCCTGTAGGTATTGAGAATTCTTGGGCTGTAACCATGGAGGGTTTGGAAAAACTAACCTTGTGTACAGAAGAAATAGTGGAGCTTTAGCAGAAGTCCACTATTTATTCATTTCACTCTTCTGTTTAGCTGATTATTCGCTTTCGAAGGTTTTGATTTGCCCACTCTTTTTCCAGTCGGTTTAGCTTTACTGGTTCGTTTAGGGGTTGGATTCGTATGATTATTCACCTTCATAATATTCTCCTAAATAATAGCGGGCTATAAAATCCCACTGTTGTTGAAAGAATTCTTTTCCTTTGGGAAAGGGTAACTGTATGTCGGGTAGAATGCCTTTGGCCATTCCATATTTCAGCAAGTCGAAAGGACAAACACCGGGATGACAGAACATTTTGTATCCTTCGGTTGCAGCACGTTGGGCATTGTAGAGCGGATTATGCTCTTCACAGAAGTAAGCTGCTACGCTGTGCGCTACGAGTATTCCTTTGGCATTGGCGTAAATCACAAACTCTTTGTAATCTTCCAAATCAGACAGAAGGGAGGAGGGATGATCCTCCCATTTCAATACTTCAACAAAGAAGGTACGGAGTTTTTGATAGTTGGCAAAGTACAATAAAGGTTTACCTTGATTATATTCGAGACACCGTTCGACATCTTTCTTTAGTTTGGTTCCCGGAATAATTTCCGGTAATGGAGTATTAGGAACTTCCAGTACATCTGATCCCATTACCCAAATATCAGCGGAAGATTGATTGCTGATAGGTGCTTCTTCGAAGCATGCATCCATCATGCCATAAAGAGTTTGGCTCAGCAACAATAAATTCTCGTCGTAGGGATTGAAAAAAGTAAAAGTATCGTCTTCTTCAATGACACGCTCTGATTTTAAAGTCCATATCACGAAAGCAATATCTTCCGGATTGATTTCATCCGCTGTATAGTCGTCAGTCAGCAGATAGAAAGGCAGGCGCTTCCCATATTGCTTAAGGTATTGGTTGGAAAAAACTTTCCAACCTCCATTTTGAGAAATAGCATCCTGAAAATACAGACTAACTAAAATAGCAGCCTTTGCTTGAGTGCGGCTATCTTCATCTTTAAATACAGAAGATTGTTTGATAAATGGGAGAATCTTTATTGCAAAATCAAGATACCATTTATCAGTTGGCAACACGCGAGTGCGTTGATTCATATTCAGCCATTCTTTCATAGAAATTAGAGTCATACTCAGCTTGTTTTTGAATTTATGGACAATTAAGTAGGGATGATTAAAAATAGATTACAGCCTTTTTAATGCTAATTTGATAACTTGTTCAACCGGTGCATCGGGCTCTTCTTTCAGAATGCCGAAGACCACCTTCTGAGAAGGGGCTTGTGAAAAGCCGAGCATGGTAAGTGCGGCCACCGCTTCTTCCTGTATCTGTGCGCTGGCAGAAGGGAGCAGACCACTCGTACCTCCTGAAACACCTGCAGTTGCACCGCCGGTTTTGATTTTATCTTTCAAGTCAACGATGACACGTTGTGCTGTCTTTAAACCGATACCCTTTACTGTTTTCAGTAGGTTGACATTTTCAGCGCTGATTGCATTAACCAGTTCTGCGGGTGAGAGTGCTGAAAGTATCATACGGGCGGTGTTTCCACCGATGCCTGATACTGAAATTAGCAACAGAAACAGTTCACGCTCTTGCTTGTCTGCGAAACCATATAGGACATAGGCGTCCTCACGAATCGCCTCGTAGATATACAGCTTACACTCTTTTTTGCCTTGGATGACAGCATAAGTGTTCAATGAAATATTAACGGCATATCCCAAGCCGTTGCAGTCTATAACTGCGGTTGCCGGACTTAGTTCGGCAATTCCGCCTCTGAGGTACTCTATCATGCCGCAAAGATAGTGTAAACCCAGAAGAGAATAAAATGAACTTGTTCCTTTTTTAGGATGCTAACTATTGTTAGGCAAATGTTCCTGCAAGTTAGAATGAACAAAAAAGTAGATAATCTGTGAAAAACTGTGTATATATTACCGTAAACGTAGATAAATGCTTATTTTTGTGCCGATAAAATGGAAAACTGATTCATAAATTCAATAAAATAATGAATAAAGTAAGAGCAGCCATCGTTGGCTATGGTAATATTGGCCATTATGTATTGGAAGCCCTACAAGCGGCTCCCGACTTTGAAATAGCAGGTGTAGTGCGCCGTGCCGGAGCTGATAATCGTCCTGAAGAATTGAATGAATATGCTGTTGTAAAGGACATCCAGGAATTAGAACGTGTAGATGTTGCCATCCTTTGTACACCTACACGAAGCATTGAAAAGTATGCAAAAGAGATATTGGCTTTGGGAATTCATACGGTAGACAGTTTTGATATCCATACCGGCATCACTGATTTGCGTCGTACGCTGGATGTGGAGGCGAAAGCTCATAATAGAGTTTCCATTATTTCTGCCGGTTGGGATCCGGGAAGTGATTCTATTGTCCGCACGTTGCTTGAGGCTGTTGCGCCGAAAGGTATTACTTACACGAACTTTGGTCCGGGCATGAGTATGGGGCATACAGTCGCTGTTAAAGCGATTGAGGGTGTGAAGGCTGCTCTTTCCATGACAATCCCCACAGGAACCGGAATCCATCGTCGTATGGTTTATATAGAACTGAATGAGGGTTACGACTTTACAAAGGTGTCTGCAGCTATCCAGGCAGATCCTTATTTTGTGAAGGATGAAACTCATGTAAAACTGGTGCCAAGCGTGGATGCTTTGCTTGATATGGGGCATGGTGTGAACCTGACGCGTAAAGGGGTATCCGGTAAGACGCAGAACCAACTTTTTGAATTTACTATGCGTGTCAATAATCCGGCTCTTACTGCACAAGTATTGGTATGTGTGGCTCGTGCAACGATGCGTCAACAGCCAGGTTGCTATACAATGGTTGAAATACCGGTAATTGATTTGTTGCCGGGCGACCGTGAAACATGGATCGGACACCTTGTATAATCTACCATTAAAAAACGCATGATCTGTTGAAAATAGAACAGATCATGCGTTTATATATCAACAGGTCATCTATTTCCTTAGAAAGAGATGGCCTGTTTATTTTAGAAGAAGAACCTCAGAATGTCATTAAAGTTAGCCCATAGCAACAAGCCGAATAGAAGGAACATACCTACCATCTGCGCACCTTCCATAAACTTGTCACTTGGTTTGCGGCGAGCTATGATTTCATAGATCAGAAACAATACGTGTCCACCGTCTAATGCCGGGATGGGCAGGATGTTCATGAAAGCGAGGATGATAGAGAGGAATGCGGTCATATACCAGAATTGATGCCAATCCCAAGTTGCAGGGAAGATACTTCCAATGGTTCCGAAGCCACCGAGTTGTTTAGCTCCCTCTTTAGAGAAAATATATTTCATTTGGCTTACGTACCCTTTCAGGGTGTTAACTCCCAGTGCCGCACCGGCAGGAAAAGAAGAAATGAAACTGTAATTCTTGCGTATGATAGGGAGCAACTTGTTTGTTGCGGTGCGAGCTGTAACTCCTATTTCAAAGTCGGCATCGGTAGTCAATGTCAACGTGTCGGTTACTCCATTGCGGACATAAGCCAATGTGATATCGTGCGTTGCACTGTCTGCTTTTTGACGATTCATCATCTCTTCCTTGAAATCGAAGTAAGCGATTGTTTTTCCATTCAATGCAGTAATGCTGTCACCTGCTTGCAAGCCTGCTAAAGCAGCCGGACGGCCGGAAACGATGCTGTCAACCACAAATGGGAAACGGAAATCGGCAAAACGTACACTATCTGCAAGCAAGCGATCCATCATGTTGTCAGGAATATAGATTGAAGCTTCTTGTCCATTACGCAACACGGTAACTTGGCGGGCATCTACTATTGCAGTGAGCAGATCACCACCCATGCGTTCTAAGGGTATGCCATCGGCAGAGATCAGTACGTCACCGTCACAGAAGCCAATGTCTTTGGCTGTTTGGTTGAAGTCCATACCCAATGGAGCTTGCTGTACTGGTACATACTCGTCACCCCAAGTAAAGAGTATCATGGAGTAGATAAACAGTGCTAAAAAGAAATTAAACATCACACCGCCTATCATAATCAATAAACGTTGCCATGCTGGTTTAGCGCGGAACTCCCACGATTGCATGGGTTGTTTCATTTGTTCGGTATCCATAGACTCATCTATCATACCGGCAATTTTTACATAACCACCCAGTGGTAGCCAGCCGATGCCATATTCCGTATCGCTGTTCTTAGGTTTGAATTTAAAGAGTGTGAACCACGGGTCAAAAAACAAACAGAACTTTTCAACACGGGTTTTGAATAGGCGAGCGAAAAGAAAGTGCCCTCCCTCATGAACGATTACGAGCAACGAAAGGCTCATGATGAGTTGTAAGGCACGAATTAAAAATGTTTCCATCTAATTATTTACTATTTTACGATTTACAATTTACTTTTATTTTCAGTTAATCCATTCTTTGGCAATCCTTCTGGCTTCTGCATCGGTTGCTACGTAATCCTCATAAGTAGGTTTGTTTATAAAGGATACACGAGCCATGGTTTTTTCTATCACATCACTCATGCCGAGAAAGGATATTCTATCTTGCAAGAAGGCAGCCACTACTACTTCATTGGCGGCGTTGACTATGCAAGGCATGTTTCCCGCACGGTGCAATGCTTCATAGGCCAATGCCAGATTGCGGAACCGAGTAGTGTCCGGTTGTTCAAAAGTCAGCTCTGTACATTGCTTAAAGTCCAAGCGTGGGTAGGTTGCTTTCAGTCGTTCAGGGTAGGAGAACGCATATTGGATAGGCAGGCGCATATCCGGCATCCCCAATTGTGCTTTGACGGCTCCATCCTCAAACTCTACCATGGAGTGTATCACTGATTGCGGATGCACTACGACTTCTATTTGGTCGGGGCGTACACCGAATAACCATTTTGCTTCAATCACTTCAAATCCTTTGTTCATCATGGAAGCGGAGTCTATGGTAATTTTAGCTCCCATATCCCAATTAGGATGTTTCAAGGCTTGTGCCTTGGTGACGCTTGCCAGTTGCTCCCTGCTACAAGTACGGAACGGGCCTCCGGAAGCGGTCAATATCACTTTCTCAATCGGGTTTCCTACTTCTCCGGCTAAACATTGGAATACAGCTGAATGTTCAGAGTCAACAGGTAGGATAGGAGTGCCGCTGAAACGTGCCAGCTCGTTAATCAGTTCGCCAGCAACGACCAGCGTTTCTTTATTGGCAAGAGCGATTGGTTTGCGGGCACGGATGGCATTCATGGTGGGTTTTAGTCCTGCATAGCCTACCATTGCGGTCAGTACCATATCTATGGGAGTTTCCGAAACTATTTGTGCAAGTGCTTCTTCACCGGCATACACCTTAATAGGCAAGTTTGCGAGCGCTTCTTTTAATTGTTGATATTTCGCTTCATTGGCAATTACCACTGCTTCAGGCTTGAATTTTCGTGCCTGGACAATGAGATCATCTACACGGTTGTTGGCTGTCAGCACATACGCTTCATACCGGTCGGGGTTTTCTTCTATGACCTGTAATGCTTGCGTACCGATGGAGCCGGTAGAACCAAGTATAGCAATTTGTTTCTTCACTTTATTATATTTACTATTCGACAATTTACTATTTATTATTATTTACTGTTCGTTTACGGAGGCTAAAATACAATATAAAGTTCCGGATTCACTGCTCTTCCTTTGTGCCATAACTCGAAATGGAGGTGAGGGCCGGTACTTAGTTGTCCGCTATTTCCTACTAAGGCAATGGCTTCACCGCCTTTCACTACATCTCCTTCCTGCTTCAGTAGAGAACCACAATGTTTATAGACAGATACGAAATCTTGATTGTGTTGTATCTCTATCAGATAGCCTGTTTCGGCAGTGTAGGTACTCAATATGACGGTACCATCCAAGGTAGCCAATACACTCTCTCCCGGGCTGGCTGCGATATCCGTGCCGAAGTGTTTATTTTCTGCATTGAAGGTGGATGAAATTATACCACGGGTAGGGCGATAAAATATCAAACCATCTATTTCGGGACGGGATGTGATCGTCGTCAAATTGTATTTTTCTGTTTCTTCGTATTGTTTGCGGAATTCAGCTTCCCGTTGCGTACGTTCCATCAGGGAATCTTCGCGCAAGTTGGTGAGTGAATCCATGGAATGAATGGTATCGGCTTTTATCTTGCCTTGGAAGATATCCTGAATATTCAAAACATAAAGGTTTTGTCTTTCTACCAGTTGCTGAAGCGAATCAGCTCGTAAAGCATTTTCTACTACCTGAGCACGAATTTCACTGTTCATATATCCGGGCAGATAGTTGCGAAGGGGAGTGAAGGTGATAATAATGGCTGCTATTAAGAAAAGGACAATTAGCACAGAAAGCAAAACAGAGATACCGTTCAGCTTGGATACACGCAAACCTACTACTTCTTCGAGTGTGTTTTCGTTGATGATGGTCAGCTTATATTTGAACTTGATATTGTTCCAAAAAGCTTTGCTCCGTTTCTTCTTTTTCTTTGCCACCTTCTTCACGCCTCCTCTGTATCATCGAGTGCGAGCAGTCCTTCCGGCAGATCCACCGTAATGACTTTGTGCTTCTGATCGATATTAACAATGAATTCCTCCTGCGCAGGAATCAGTAATTCTTCTCCTTGATAGTCCACTATAAATAGGGTGTTGATGGTTGAATTATCAACGTCTGTAACTTCTCCTAACTTACCATGGTGTATTTCTTCCATGCGGAAACCGACGAAAAAGTCCCAGTTTAATTCATCCGGCCCCTCTCCATCCACATATTTCACTGGAAAATAAACTTCAATGTTGGTAAACATACGAGCACGTTCTGCTGTATCTACTCCTTCTAGTTTGACAAGAGCGGTAGAATCTGAGCGAAATCGGTATTCTTCCATGAAAAAAGGTACCATAATTCCGTCCAACATGCATATAAGGTATTCAGCCTCTACCCGGTCAAAAATATCATCCGTAAAGGTAAACGACAATTCTCCGTGAATTCCGTGTGGCTTGTTGAATATGCCAATCTTATATACTTCTTCTTTCTTTATCATTTGATTATTCTATCACCTTGTTCTATATTCTCGTTATTCTCGCTCCTAAAGCATTCAAGCGGCCTTCGATATTTTGGTATCCCCGGTCTATTTGCTCGATGTTGTGGATGTGACTAATACCATCGGCACTCATCGCCGCTATCAACAAAGCAATTCCGGCACGTATGTCGGGTGAAGTCATGTTGCCACCACGTAGTTTGAATCCGTGATTGTGACCAATCACAACGGCACGGTGAGGATCACAAAGAATTATTTGTGCGCCCATGTCTATCAGTTTATCAACAAAGAATAGGCGGCTTTCAAACATCTTCTGATGGATAAGCACGCTACCCTTTGCCTGAGTGGCAACTACTAGCATGACACTGAGAAGATCTGGTGTCAATCCGGGCCAAGGTGCATCTGCAATACTCATAATAGAGCCATCAATAAAAGATTCTATCTCATAAGACTCTTGTGCGGGTACGTAAATATCGTCTCCGTGTTGTTCCATTTTAATGCCGAGGCGACGGAAGCTGTCGGGTATGATTCCCAAATTTTCATAAGAAACATTCTTGATAGTCAGTTCACTTCGGGTCATGGCCGCCATTCCGATGAAACTTCCTACTTCAATCATATCGGGTAAAATGGTATGTTCAGTACCGTGCAATTCATCTACTCCTTCAATGGTTAGCAGGTTGGAAGCGATACCCTCTATTCGAGCACCCATCCGATTCAGCATTTTACATAACTGTTGTATGTAAGGTTCACAAGCAGCATTGTAAATAGTTGTTTTGCCTTTAGCCAATACGGCAGTCATCAAGATGTTAGCGGTTCCTGTAACAGATGCTTCATCGAGTAGCATATAAGTGCCACGCAACTGTTTAGCTGATATTTCGTAAATTCCTCTTGTTTCGTTATAATTGAAGTTGGCACCTAAATTCTGAATACCGACAAAATGAGTGTCCAGGCGGCGACGTCCTATCTTGTCTCCACCCGGTTTTGAAATGATCGCCTTTCCGAAACGGGCTACCATAGGGCCTATCAACATGACAGAACCGCGTAAACTGGAACATTTTTTCAAGAATGCGTCACTTTCCAAATAGGAGAAGTCTACGTTTGTTGCTTGAAAGCTATATGTATCTACGCCTTTCTTTGATACACTCACTCCCATATCTCGCATCAATTGAATCAGATTATTGACGTCTAAGATGTCCGGAATGTTGTGCACCGTAATCTCTTCGGCAGTGAGCAGCGTGGCACAGATAATCTGCAATACCTCGTTCTTTGCTCCTTGGGGGTATAGGTCACCGCAAAGGCTGTGTCCTCCTTCAATTACAAATGATGCCATGATGCTCAACTATTAATATTTCCTTTTTCTGTTCGTATTGTTTCTGCTATTCTGAGTGTTCATTTTCGGACGATAATTCAGATCGATTCTTTCTGCCATGAGGCGGATGATTGCGTCGGTCATCTGCAGCTTACCCTGGGAAAGTTCAGCCAAGTCATCTGCAATCTTGCGATCATCAACAGTATCTTTGTTCCATGCCATGTAATCCTTCTTCATATGATTACAAATTAATGCAATCAAGTTCTGTCTTTCATCCCCTTCGGCAAAATCGATGGCTTTATTAATCAATACTTCCAACGTGCGGCCATAGTGGCGGTAACGAATTTTGGTACTGGGGTAGGGAACGTTTTCAGGTTTTGTTCCGAGGTTATCTTTGCGGATAATCTCATACGGATAGTCGATATCCAGCTTGAAGTCGGCCATAATTGCGAGATGATCCCATAATTTATGTTTGAAGTCGGGTACGTCGCGCAGATGCGGAAACATATTTCCCATGATGTTAATGATTGTGTTAGCGCAACGTTGGCGTTCTGCACGGTCTTCAATGGACAACGCGTGATTCACCATATTTTGAATACTACGTCCGTATTCGGGCAAAGGCATCCGTTTTTGTTGGGTGTTATATTGCATTTTATAAAAGTTTTTTAGGTTTCGAAGCAACAAATTCTTTCAGATAGAAAGGTTCAAAGTAAGCCACATCCTTGAAATCTTGTTCAGCAACAGCTTTCTCTGCCAATGGGAACATCATGCTGGCAAGCGGGTGGATGTCATCAATGAAGTGTGCATTGGGATGTGTAATCTTCTCTTTGCATTTGGCGGCACCGTTACCGAAAAAATAAACGGGCTGTTTGTCCAAAAGCTCAATGTAAGAGTTTTCATCTACAATGTCGGCTGCAATGTCGCGTACTGGTTTTAGAGAGCGATCGTAAACGGCAGCGTAAACTTCCATACGTCGAGCATCAATCATCGGGCATAATAAGGCGTCATCGGGCAGCTCTTCGTGATAAAGCAAGATAGGCACACACAGCACTTTCAGTGTGGGTAATCCGATAAGAGGCAGATTGCGACCATAACAAATACCTTTCGCCATAGATACCCCGATGCGCAAACCCGTGTATGAACCGGGGCCACAGCTAACGGCCACAGCAGTCAGAGGCATAGCATGGCTGTCGGCAAATGATAATGCTTCATCTACAAATACTCCCAATAAAACAGCGTGTGAAGGACCTTTGAGGTCTTCTTTTTTGAAAACATTTTGTCCGTCTTCGCTCACAGCTACTGAGCAGGCCGAGGTGGATGTTTCAATATGCAAGATACATGACATAGCTTTTGTTCTAAATTAATTGAGGCAAATTTACGTGATTATTTTCAGTAATTAAAATAATCATGTAAATTTGCGCAAAACTATAACATTATGATACAATCTATGACGGGCTACGGCAAAGCAACAGTCGAACTGTCCGATAAGAAAATCAACGTTGAAATCAAATCACTCAACAGTAAAGCGATGGATTTATCCGCCCGTATTGCTCCGCTATATCGAGAAAAGGAGATTGAAATCCGTAACGAAATATCCAAACTATTGGAACGTGGGAAGGTAGATTTCAGCCTCTGGATTGAGAAGAAAGATGCTGAGCAGCTTGCTACGCCTATCAACCAGGAGCTAGTTGAGGCTTATTATAAAAAAATCAAAGCCATTTCTGCTGCAGCCGGCATTCCAGAACCCGCTGATTGGTTTTCTACTTTGCTCCGCTTACCGGATGTGATGAGTAAAAACGAAACTCAAGAACTGGGTGATGAAGAATGGGCTACGGTTCATAGTGCTGTAGAAGAAGCTATTAATCACTTGATGGATTTCCGTAAACAAGAAGGCGCTGCTCTGGAGAAAAAGTTTCGTGAAAAGATTGCCAATATTGCTCGTTTGTTGGAAGCGGTTACTCCTTACGAAAAAGAACGTGTAACTAAAGTGAAAGAACGTATTACTGATGCTCTTGAAAAAACCTTGAGTGTAGATTATGATAAGAATCGTTTAGAACAGGAACTTATTTACTATATTGAGAAGTTGGATGTCAACGAAGAGAAGCAACGTCTCAGTAATCATCTGAAATATTTTATAAGCACGCTGGAGGGCGGAAGCGGCCAGGGTAAGAAGTTGGGTTTTATTGCGCAGGAAATGGGACGTGAAATCAACACGCTAGGTAGTAAATCCAATCATGCCGAACTGCAGAAAATCGTAGTTCAGATGAAAGACGAACTTGAACAGATCAAAGAACAAGTTTTGAATGTAATGTAAATATTAAATAGTAATTTGTAAATAGTAAGTAGATAGATGGCGAAACTTGTTATATTTTCAGCTCCTTCCGGTTCAGGTAAATCAACGATTATCAATTATCTGTTGACTCAAAATTTGAATCTGGCTTTCTCTATTTCTGCAACCAGTCGCCCGCCTCGCGGGACAGAGAAAGAGGGAGTGGAATATTTCTTCCTGACTCCCGACGAATTTCGTCAACGTATTGCTAATGACGAATTTCTGGAATATGAGGAGGTGTATCAAGATCGTTTTTATGGCACCTTGAAAGCGCAGGTGGAAAAACAATTAGCTGCTGGGCAAAATGTAATATTCGACGTTGACGTGGTAGGCGGTTGCAATATTAAGAAATTCTATGGAGAACGTGCTTTGTCAGTTTTTATTCAACCACCTTCGATAGACGAATTGCGCAAACGTTTAGTAGGTCGGGCTACGGATACTCCGGAAGTGATAGAAAGTCGTGTGGCGAAAGCTGAATATGAACTCGGTTTTGCTCCGAAGTTCGATGAGGTGATTATTAATGATGATTTAGAAACGGCTCAAGCAGCAGCTTTGAATGTGATTACCCAATTTCTGGACTCATGAAACAAAGTGGAGGACTGCATAACCAGTTGGCACCGAAAAAGAAAAATAATCCGAAGCTTCATAAGGCATTACTGGTTATCAACTGTGTGTTGTTTTTTTGTGCTCTTGTGATCGGTATCTTGTATATACATCATCAGGAACCTCGGACAAGTATTCCGATGTTTCTGCTTGCTGTAGTGACGGCTTTTAATGCGTGGACTGCTTGGCGTGCATTGAAAGGACATCCTTTGTGAAGTGCTCATTATAATAAATTGATTAATAAGTGAATATAGGAATCTTCAGTGGCTCGTTCAATCCGGTACATATCGGACATTTGGCTCTCGCTAACTATCTTTGTGAGTATGAGGGGTTGGATGAATTGTGGTTTATGGTTAGCCCCTGCAATCCGCTGAAGAGAGAGATGCAACTGCTGGATGATGATCTTCGGCTGAAATTGGTGAAACTTGCCATTACAGAATATCCCAAATTTCGAGCATCTGATTTTGAGTTTCACCTGCCTCGTCCTTCCTATACCATCCGTACATTAGACGAGCTAAAACGTATGTATCCCGAACATTCTTTTTGCCTTATTATTGGCTCTGACAATTGGAGTCTTTTCTCTCGTTGGTACCAGTCAGACCGTATTATAGCAGAAAATCATATTCTTATCTATCCTCGTCCCGGCTATCCTGTGGATGCTACATCTCTACCAGAACATGTAAAATTAGCCAATTCTCCTGTTCTTGAGATTAGTTCTACTTTTATTCGCCAGGCAATGGAGGAAGGAAAGGATATTCGTTACTTCCTCCATCCCGCAGTGTATAAAGAACTCACCCGGTGATTAGGACATCCAATGAAAGATTTTCAGTTCTCTCTCATTCCAAACATTCATCCAACTCTCGAATAAGTTGTTCCTTGTCCATATGTTGACCGATAAAAACAATCTTCTGCATGCGGTCACCATAATGCTCGTCCCAATCGCGCATTAGATCCGGTTCTTGTTGTTTCAACTCTATCAAATCTTCTTCGGGGGCGGTGGCATACCACAAGCCTGCTTCTGTCAGCTCTTTTTGTATACCTGCTTGTTCAAAGAGATAAGACATGTCTCGGTTATGACTGAAGTAGCAGACACCTTTGGCACGAATGACGTTGTGTGGCCATTTAGTGGCAATGAAGTGATCGAGTTTGTGAATATTGAAAGCAGGACGGCGATAGTAAACAAAAGTAGAGATGCCATATTCCTCTGCCTCACCACCTTCAGCGTGATGATGGTGATGGTGGTGCTCATGTCCTTCATGGGTGTGATGATGATGGCAATGGGCTTCTTTTTCCTCTTCTTCAGTAACTGGTCGTTCTATTCCCCGAATCCATCCCGCTGAGGTGGCGACACGCTCAAAATTAAAGAGTCCAGTATGGATAATCTTTTCCAAATTTATATCGGCGTAATTACATTCAATAATTTCGGCACCGGGTTGCAGGGTACGGATGATCTGCTTAATACGTTTCAACTCCTCGGGTTGTACTTCTGACGCCTTGTTTAACAAGATGATGTTACAAAACTCAATCTGTTGAACAATTAGGTTCTCAATATCCTCTTCGTCCATGCCTTTGCGAGTGAGATTGTCACCGCAAGAAAACTCACTTTGCAGACGCAGGGCATCTACTACGGTAGTGATACAATCCAGACGGCAAGTTCCGTACTGGGTGTACATACCTCCCAAGCTTGGGATGGAGCAGAGGGTTTGTGCTATGGGTTCAGGTTCACAGATACCGCTGGCTTCAATGACGATATAATCAAAGCGTTGCATTTTTAGAATGTCACCCATTTGCTCTATCAGGTCTGTTTTCAGCGTACAGCAGATGCAACCATTTTGAAGAGCTACGAGACTTTCGTCCTTCTTACCAACAACTCCTCCTTTCTGAATAAGTTCGGCATCTATATTAACCTCACCTATATCGTTGACTATAACGGCAAATTTAATGCCATTTTTGTTGGTAAGAATGTGATTCACTAACGTCGTTTTTCCACTGCCCAAATATCCGGTCAGCAGTAATACAGGGATCTCTTTTGTATACATATGTCTATAATTTTATTCTATGGACTAAACCGTTTGGTTCATTTAATTCCTACAAATGTATTTGATTTCTGCGAGATATGATTGAAAACGGAAGAATTTTCGTAGTAATGGAGATAAAAAGAAGAAGGATGAGAAGCTATAAAACCTCCCACCCTTCTTCATTCTATTTGTATTACTATGGCTTAGTCTTACAAAACGCCTTGTGCCATCATGGCCTTGGCAACTTTCATAAATCCGGCAACATTCGCACCTTTTACGTAGTTTACATAACCATCAGCTTCTGTACCATATTGTACGCAAGCTTCGTGAATATTCTTCATGATGCTCTTTAGCTTTTCATCTACTTCTTCTGAACTCCAACTTAGTTTGATAGAGTTCTGAGTCATTTCAAGACCTGATACAGATACACCGCCTGCATTGGCAGCTTTACCCGGAGCATACAGAATTTTAGCTTCTTGGAATATTTTGACAGCTTCCGGAGTAGAAGGCATGTTTGCACCTTCGGAAACGGCGATACAGCCATTGGCTACCAATTGCTTTGCGTGGTCACCGTTCAGCTCATTTTGAGTGGCAGAAGGCAGAGCGATGTCTGCTTTTTCACCCCAAGGTTTGGCGCCTTCCACATATTTAACCCCTGGATACTGCTCGGCATATTCGCGAATACGACCGCGGTATAAGTTTTTCAGTTCCATGATATAATCCAGCTTTTCGCGGTCAATACCTTCCGGATCATATACATAACCGTCAGAATCGGACATAGTCAATACTTTACCTCCTAATTCCAACACTTTTTCGGCAGTGTATTGGGCTACGTTACCAGAACCGGAAATCAGGCAAGTTTTACCTTTCAGATCGGTGCCTTTCGCTTGCAACATTTCCATCAAAAAATAGATGTTACCGTAACCGGTAGCTTCCGGGCGAATCAGTGAACCACCAAATTCGCGGCCTTTGCCGGTAAATGTTCCGGTAAATTCATGAGCCAACTTTTTGTACATTCCGAACATGAAACCCACTTCACGGCCACCTACACCAATATCACCGGCAGGAACGTCTGTTTCAGGACCGATATGACGCCACAGCTCCAGCATGAAAGCCTGAACGAAACGCATTACTTCTGTATTTGATTTGCCGCGCGGAGAGAAATCAGAACCACCTTTACCTCCACCCATCGGTAGTGTTGTCAATGAATTTTTGAAAGTTTGTTCGAAAGCAAGGAATTTCAGAATGCTTAGATTGACGGAAGCATGGAAACGGATACCACCTTTGTATGGACCAATGGCGTTGTTATGCTGTACACGATACCCCATATTGGTTTGCACATTACCTTTGTCATCCGTCCAAGTAACGCGGAATTGATAAACACGATCGGGAATGCAAAGACGTTCAATTAAATTAACTTTGTCAAATTCCGGATGTTTGTTGTACTCTTCTTCAATAGTAGAGAGGACTTCCTCTACTGCTTGGTGATACTCCGGTTCGTTAAGGAACCGTCTTTTCAGGTCTTCTAATACCTTAGCTGCATTCATAATCTATTTCTTTTATTGGTTGCTATTATATTGTGCTGTAAAGCGGTAAAGTTCTTATGGAGTTGGGTTGTTTTATAGAATCGAATCGTAAATCTTCCTGCTCCTTTACGATCTTATCTCCATTCCTTTTCTTTCTTTTATTTCGATTGCAAAAGTATACATAATAATGAAACTATCAAGCGTTTTATAAATAAAATGCGGTATAAAACAACAAAATAATTGTTTTATACCGCTAAGAGGAATAAAAAGATATTATTTACCTTTTTTTGAGCGATCTAATCACAGGAATGAATACTAAGGCTGCCGAAATGGCAAGCGTCAAAATTATAGGGCCGTCAATTCGCTCGACAGAGATCAGAACAATATAGCAAAGTGCTGCCCAAAGCAATACAATGCAAACTATTTGAAATTTAGATAATGGCTTCTTCATTTACCTGCTTTCTTTTTATCAACAATGGCGTCAATGACTGCTACTGCAGTGATATTTACGATATCGCGTACAGAACTCTCAAAATCTGTAAAGTGAATAGGCTTGTTCAACCCCATCTGAATAGGGCCAATCAGTTCGGCATCGGTTTCCATAGCCTGCAATAACTTGTAGGCTGAATTGGAAGAACTCAGATTGGGGAAGATCAGCGTGTTTACATCTTTACCTTTCAGGCGAGTGAACGGATATTTACTATCACGCATTTCACGGTTCATAGCAAAGTTCACTTGCATTTCGCCATCAATGGCAAGATCCGGGTAGTTCTGTTGCATATAGTCAACCGCCTCGTGCACATTAACCGGACTTCCTTCTTTGTCTGCACCAAAATTAGAGTAGCTTAACATAGCCATGATCGGTGTATGGTTGAAAAAACGTACGGTATGCTCGGATAGCTTGGCAATATCAATCAAGGTAGCTGCATTCGGATGGCGGTTAATTAACGTGTCGGCCAAGAAGTAGGTACCCTTCTTGGAATTCAAGATGTGCATGGTACCGAAATGATTGTATTCTGGACGAATGCCGATTACCTCTTTGGCAACTTTGATGGTGTTGCTGTATTTTGTATATATGCCGGTGATGAAAGCATCTGCTTCACCGGTTTCCACCATCATCATACCGAAGTAGTTACGTTCGAACATCTTATCATTGGCCTCTTCATAAGTGGCACCTTCGCGAGCACGTTTCTCTGACAGCATACGGGCATAACGCTCACGGCGTGTGGCCTCGTCCGGATGGCGTAGATTCACAATCTCAATACCCTCAAGGCTGAGGTCGAGTTCTTTTGCTAGTTTCTCGATGGCTTCGTCATTGCCTAATATAATGGGGTGACAGATGCCTTCGGCTTTGGCTTCGACAGCAGCCTTCAACATATTAGGGTGGATACCTTCGGCAAATACAACTCGCTGTGGATTGCGACGGGCTGTATCATATAGCTGACGGGTGAGTTTACTTTCGTAGCCCATCAACTCGCGTAATCGCAATTGGTAGGCATCCCAATTTTCGATATTTTTGCGAGCTACGCCACTTTCCATAGCCGCTTTGGCTACGGCACATGACACTTCAGTGATGAGGCGTGGGTCAACAGGTTTAGGAATGAAGTATTCAGGACCGAATGTAAAGTTATTCACATGATAGGCTTCATTCACAACATCGGGTACGGGTTGTTTCGCAAGATTGGCTATAGCATGTACAGCAGCTATTTTCATCTCCTCATTAATGGCCTTGGCTTGTGTGTCGAGGGCACCACGGAAAATATAGGGGAAGCCGATTACATTGTTAATTTGATTAGGATAGTCGGAGCGTCCGGTAGACATTAATACATCCGGACGTGCTGCCATAGCCTCTTCATAAGAAATTTCGGGAGTGGGATTGGCAAGGGCAAATACAATTGGATGGCTACCCATGCTGCGTATCATATCTTGAGTCAATACATTTCCTTTTGATAGGCCTAAGAATACGTCAGCACCCTTGATGGCTTCTGCAAGGGTGTGTACATCGCGACGATCGGTAGCAAAATAACGTTTCTGTTCGGTCAGATTTTCGCGGTCGCTGGTGATGACTCCTTTACTGTCCAGCATCAGTATGTTTTCGCGACGTGCACCGAGTGATTCATACAACTTGGTGCATGAAGTGGCGGAAGCGCCTGCGCCATTCACTACAATTTTTACCTCCTCAATCTTTTTGCCTGCTACTTCAAGAGCATTCAGTAGTCCGGCACTTGAAATGATGGCTGTACCATGCTGATCGTCGTGCATTACGGGAATGTCAAGTTCTTCCTTCAAACGACGTTCGATTTCAAAACATTCGGGGGCTTTGATGTCTTCCAGATTAATACCACCAAAAGTAGGGGCAATAGCTTTGACGGCTTCAATAAACTTGTCAGGGTCTTTTTCGTCTACTTCGATGTCGAACACATCAATTCCTGCATAAATTTTGAACAATAAGCCTTTTCCTTCCATAACAGGTTTACCGCTGAGAGCACCGATATCACCGAGACCCAATACAGCGGTTCCATTCGAAATAACAGCTACTAAGTTTCCTTTGGCTGTATATTTATAGGCATCCTGCGGATTTTTTTCAATTTCAAGACAGGGCTCTGCGACTCCTGGAGAATATGCAAGTGAGAGATCGGTTTGTGTACTGTAGGGTTTAGTGGGTACTACTTCAATTTTCCCTGGCTTGCCTTGCGAATGGTAGAGCAAAGCAGCTTCTTTGGTTATCTTTGCCATGGTAGATTAGTTAAATAGATTATAATTTTGCTGCAAATGTAGGGATAAAAGTTCTAAATCGTTTCCTGTAGCAGATATTTTCTGTTATATTTATCAGTATATAAACTAAAAATGCTTATTTTTGGCATCGTATATAAAATGTTTTCCCCCTTTTATTAACTTAATACACAAATAACATGAAATTTTTGAAGTTCCCTTTAATGGGAGTGTTACTTTTTGTAATGACCTTATTTACAGGATGTAAAGCGAGTAAAGAACAGAATGCACCGGTTGCCTTAACTTGGGAAATGGGTGCAAGTAACATCGAGCCTGGATATTATGAGAATGCTTTTATTCTCAAAAATATATCGAATGAACCTCTGGATAAAGGCTGGACGATCTATTACTCTCAACTTCCACGGCGTATAAAACAAGGAGGAAATCCGACTGTCAAAGTGGAAACAGTAAACGGTAATTTCTTCAAGTTTTCTCCTACTGAAAACTACACTCCTTTGGCACCGGGCGATTCAATGCGGATTATTTTCCGTTGCAGCTATAAGTTGGATAGAAACTCCCATATTCCCGAGGGAATTTATTGGGTAGAAACGGTGGATGGTAAAGAGGGAAAACCTCTTCCTATAGCATTGAATGCTCTTCCATTACCTTCCCCCGAATCAATAATAGGCTATCCCGATGCCTCTAAAATTTTCGAATCCAATCTCCGTCTGACCGATGTCTCTACATTGAAAGTGTCGGATATACTGCCATCTGTGAAGAAAGCTCTGCCGATTGAAGGCAGTGTTATGTTGGAGGGTCAGGTTGCAATGACTTTTCCTGATGATTTTGCTGTTGAAGCGAAGCTGTTAAGGACAAAACTTGCAGAAGTCTATGGAGTAGAAGTGGTTGAAACGGCCCCTGTAACAATCATCTTAGAACATCTGACTGACCCGACAGAGGCAGTAAACGATGAATATTACACGATACATGTTGAAGATAACCAAATCAAAATGAGTGCCGCTACTTCTCATGGTATTTTCAATGGTACTCAAAGTTTGTTGGCCATGCTGAAAGGGAAACAGGCTCCTTATCAATTGGAGGCAGTCTCTATTCAGGATTATCCCGATTTGTTGTATCGCGGACAAATGATTGACATCGCTCGTAACTATACTACTCCAGAAAATATGAAGAAGTTGATTGACCTCTTTGCTTCCTACAAGATGAATGTCTTGCACTTTCATTTCTGCGATGATGAGGCATGGCGCCTCGAAATTCCCGGTTTGGAGGAACTAACTACTGTAGGAAGTCGCCGTGGACACACCACCGATGAAAGTCAGAATCTTTATCCGTGCTATGACGGTGGATATGATGCTGAGGCAAAGACCTCCGGAAACGGACATTATACTCGGGACGAATTTATTGACTTGCTGAAATATGCAGCCGAAAGACATGTTCGCGTCATACCGGAAATCGAATCTCCGGGACACGCCCGTGCCGCCATCGTTTCCATGAAAGCTCGCTATAACAAATACATCGGAACTGACCCGGGAAAAGCAACGGAATATCTATTGAGTGAACCGGAAGATACTTCTCGTTATGTTTCTGTACAGTATTATACGGATAACGTAATCAATGTTGCCTTGCCTTCTACCTATCGTTTCATGGAAAAAGTGATTCAGGAACTTCATGCGATGTATCAGGAAGCAGGAATTTCTTTGACTACCGTACATTTAGGAGGAGATGAAGTTCCACGTGGTGTTTGGATGGGTTCTCCCAAATGTCAGGAGTTGATGAGAGAGAAGGGAATGACGAAGCCTCACGACTTATCAGAGTATTTCATCACACAAATGGCGGACATTATGCAAAAGATAGGTCTGAAGTTTAGTGGATGGCAGGAAGTGGCTTTAGGACATAGTGAGAAAGGACATCAGCAACTTAGAAGCCAAGCTGCCGGTGTCTATTGTTGGAATACGGTTCCCGGATATGATGAGGTCGTTTATCAGACTGCCAATAACGGTTACCCGGTTATTCTTTGCAACGTAGGCAATTTCTATATGGATATGGCATACAATGGTCATCCCGATGAGCGCGGACTCGATTGGGGAGGTTATGTAGATGAGTCCATTTCCTTCTCGATGCTTCCTTATAGCATTTATCGCTCTTTGCGTACAGATATGGCAGGCAACTCTATTGATTTAGAAAAAGTCGATAAAGGAAAGACTGCTTTAACAGAAGTAGGTAAGCAGAATATAATAGGTGTACAAGGACAATTGTTTGCCGAAACGATTCGGAATTTCGAAGGAGTGGAGTATCTTCTTTTCCCGAAACTGATGGGATTGGCAGAGCGTGGATGGAATGCTCATCCGGCATGGGAATCTTTGTCTGGTATGCAAGAACAACAAGCATTCAATAAGGCTTTGACACTCTATTATGAAAAAATTAGCAAGAATGAGATGCCATATTGGGCCAAGAACAGTATAAACTTCCGTTTACCTCAACCTGGATTGTTGATAAAAGAGGGTACACTTTATGCCAATGTAGCTATTCAAGGGGCAGAAATACGTTATACTACGGATGGCACAGAACCTACTGCCCAATCAGCCCTATGGGAAGCTCCTGTGAAATGTGAAGCTTCAGTGGTTAAAGCGAAATCTTTCTATCAAGGTAAGGAGAGTTTATCTCTTACTTTAATACTTAAGCAATAACGCATCAGTCTCTATAAAAAAATGGAAGTAGATTGCCTTGGCAATGACTTCCATTTTTTTATAGCTATCCCCCAACGTTTGAAACGTGTATAGGAGATTCTTTTGATAACTTTTTTATGCATTCAGTGCCTGATCGATGTCGGCAATGATATCGTCTGCATTTTCTATTCCTACTGAGAAACGGATTAAGTCGGGACGTATACCGGCCTCTGACAGTTGTTGGTCTGTCAACTGGCGATGCGTATGACTGGCAGGGTGCAGCACGCAAGTGCGTGCGTCGGCAACGTGTGTCACAATGGCAGCCAGTTTCAGTGAATCCATGAACTTGATAGACACCTCGCGTCCACCTTTCAATCCGAAGGAAATTACTCCACAAGAGCCATTGGGTAGATACTTCTGAGCCAATTTGTAGTATTTGTTTCCAGGCAAACCACAATAGTTTACCCAAGCCACTTTATCATTTTTAGATAAGTATTGGGCTACTGCCATCGCATTTTTGCAGTGTTGATTCATGCGAAGGTATAGTGTTTCCAAACCAAGATTCAGCAGGAATGCGTTTTGCGGAGACTGGGCGCTACCGAGGTCACGCATCAGTTGGGCAGTCGCTTTGGTTATATACGCCATTTTACCAAAGGCTTTTGTATAAGTTAGCCCGTGATAAGAGTTGTCCGGGGTACACAATCCGGGAAATTTATCGGCATGCGCTTCCCAATCAAAATTGCCGCTATCTACTATGGCACCTCCTACGCTGGTAGCATGTCCATCCATGTATTTGGTTGTGGAGTGTACTACGATGTCAGCTCCCCATTGAAAGGGACGACAGTTGATTGGGGTAGGGAAGGTGTTATCTACAATGAGAGGTACACCATTTTTGTGGGCGATGCGAGCAAATTTCTCAATATCGAGTACTTCCAATGTTGGATTGGAAATCGTTTCGCCAAACAAAGCTTTGGTATTTGGACGGAAGGCAGCCGATATTTCTTCTTCCGGTGCATCCGGATTGACGAAGGTTACCTCAATACCCAGCTTTTTCAAGGTTACCCCGAAAAGATTGAATGTGCCACCGTAGATGGTGGATGAACAAACAAAATGATCGCCAGCCTGACAAATATTGAAGATAGCGTAGAAGTTGGCAGATTGTCCGCTGGAAGTCAACATGGCACCTACCCCCCCCTCAAGGGCCGCTATTTTAGCAGCTACGGCATCATTCGTAGGATTCTGCAAACGAGTATAAAAATAACCACTTTCTTCAAGGTCGAACAAACGCGCCATCTGTTCGCTGGTTTCGTATTTAAAAGTGGTGCTTTGGTAGATGGGGAGTACACGAGGCTCACCCTTTTTGGGAGTCCATCCGGCTTGTACGCACAGAGTCTCAGGCTTGAATTGCTTTGCCATAATGCTATCTGTTTTTAAAAGTTTGTTTATTTATAACGGGTAAGTTCCGAGTAAGTTGTCGCAAAAGTAAGGAAAAAAACATAAAATTGTGTGTAGTCACGGTAAAATGGTATAAATTAGCGGCTGAAAATCTGCTATCAATACGAATGAATGATGAATAACTGGAATATGAAACGGATATTTTGCTTGTTGGCAATCTTCTTTTATACTTTTTTTTCATTGGCTGTTTGGGCTCAAGAAGAACGAGATAGCCCGAGACGAGGTGAGGGGATTTCTACTTTTTTAGAACGTAACAAGCGACCGGGAAAGACTTATTATACAGAATTTTTGAGATTGAACGAAAAAAAGTTACGAGGAAAGGAAGAACTGCAGTTAGGCGTAAAATACAACTTACCTCCACTGAAAAGCGGAAGAGGAAATCAGGGGAAGGAAGTTGTTAAGGGTTCTTCTCAGAAATCACCTGCCGAAGGGAGAAAGTCAGTTTATGAACCTTTATTCGGAAAAAAGCTTGCTAATGTTCAGATTACTTCAAATCGCTTGCGGGGTGCCTGCTTTTATATAGTTAGTGGACACGGTGGTCCCGATCCGGGCGCCATTGGTAAAATAGGAAAAATTGAGTTGCACGAAGATGAATATGCTTACGATGTGGCTTTGCGTCTTGCTCGTAATCTCCTGCAAGAAGGAGCTGAGGTGCGTATCATTATTCAGGATGCTAAAGATGGTATTCGGGATGATCATTACCTTGCAAATAGTAAACGTGAGACTTGTATGAAAGCTCCTATACCTTTGAATCAGGTGGCGCGTCTTCAACAGCGTTGTGCTAAAATCAATGAACTCTATAAAAAGGACCGACAGAACTATAAGTATTGTCGTGCGATTTTCCTACATGTAGACAGTCGTAGCAAGAGTCATCAAACCGATGTGTTCTTTTATCATTCCAAGAACAAGCCTGATAGTAAACGTCTAGCCACGACCATGAAGAGTACTTTCGGATCAAAATATGGCAAACACCAACCCAACCGTGGCTTTACGGGTACGGTTAGCGAACGTAATCTGTATGTGCTTGCCAATACTTCGCCTGCTTCTGTATTTGTAGAATTAGGCAATATTCAGAATTCCTTTGATCAACGCCGTTTTGTTATCAGTTCCAATCGTCAGGCTCTGGCAAAGTGGTTGATGGAAGGGTTTATTATTGATTACAAACGTATCCAGCGTTAGAATCAACAGTGATGTTATGGAATAGACTTATCTTTTTATTTTACTTCCGGATGTCTTTCCAGCCACTTCACTGCATACCAACAAGTAGCTTTCGGCTTGAGCCCCTGGTCTGCCGCATACTCATAAGCCTTTTTTACGAGGGCGGAAGCAATACCCTTTCCCTCGATAGGTGGAGGAACAATGGTGTGGAGAATATTCAGACTACCGTCCGTTAAATCATATTCTACATAAGCTGTGCAACCCTCTACTTCAGTAGTGAAGAGCTTGCGTTCAGGCTGATGGTTAATAAGATATTCCATATTATTTTCTTTTTGATGAATGAGTGCAAGTTCGTGAAAAAAATGCAGATAGACAAAGGAATATTCCTATTTTACGAGGTGCATGGTGAACTACGGTTCTATACATCTGAGTGCAGTGGGGTGACTTGTTTTTTGCCAAACCACCTACTTTAATG
Organism: uncultured Bacteroides sp.; assembly: GCA_945607605.1. Classification (GTDB taxonomy): domain Bacteria; phylum Bacteroidota; class Bacteroidia; order Bacteroidales; family Bacteroidaceae; genus Bacteroides. The sequence goes on along the minus strand of CALYZE010000005.1, from coordinate 24 downwards.
GTCGGAACAAAACGATTTATTTAT
>CALYZE010000004.1 GCA_945607605.1 uncultured Bacteroides sp. | reverse complement strand
CGTGGGGATCCTTGTTCGCTCTAAAAGCAGAAATGCTTGACAGTACAAAAGATGAGATTCCAATTTCCAGTATTGGAAATATGGATGCCCTTGATGGAAAAATAAAATCGTTGAACGATTTTATAGCTTGGCTTCCTCCCGGATTCACTGGTGATATCAATAACTTGCCTTTAGATGAAAAGGTAAAAGATCTTTTGCTAGGAGGCGATGATGATTTTGCAAGTGTAATCGACCCAGATCATTACCTGCGTATTCCTACTTGTTGGGATGACTATTTCCCATCGACAAATAACTTAGAGACGGGCATAGGCGATCCGTGTCGTGCTGCACAAAATGAACTGGATAATCATTACGGAGATTACAGAATGCCTTGGGGCACAGGTGATGATAACCATGAAGCTCTCACTTCCTATGGAGGAGAATCAGGTTTAACACCACAACTTGGAGCTGACAATCTTTATTTCATGCAAAATAAGTATTACTCGGAAGTGAATCGACAATATATGCCAGCCTATGCTTTGATTTATACCCTGGAAGAAATTCACACAGATGAGAATGGAGAAGATTTAGAACAATCGTATTATATGGTCTCCTACAGAGCAGATTATCCAGGAAGAACTCCAAGACGAAGGTTTTATTCATATTGGACATCTGTAAAAGGAAATCAAAATGAACTGAATGAGAATGCCTATATACTTCATGGAAAGGGAGAAGGATCTGATTTTGGCGAGTATCCAAGTATAGCTAACCCAACCTATGTGTATAGAAATGTAGCTATGCCTGTTCGTTGTGTAAGATAAATAAGTCTATCTGATTTTTACTTGAAATATATCATCGGTATCAGTGCTTCATGCTGCCAAGCGTGTTTCAACGAACGGAACACATTGTTTCAAGTAAGAAGAACAGCTTGTTTCAAATTATCAAATAAAGTGTTCTAACCTATTGAAACACCTTGTTTGATAGGTTGAAACAAGCTGTTCTTTTAGCATATAACAAAGTGTTCAGTACTATGAGTAACACATTAGCTTAGCCTATTCAAGCTGAAACAGCCAATCTACTGTCAACTCTCTATAGCTATCTGCAATCTTGTTTTCTGTTCTTTTGAGAACCACTTGCATATTCCAAAAAAAATAGCGAATATTGCAGACCAGTTGTACATATATTGATTGGGTATTCAACGTTTTATTACCTGTAATTCATTAATTATCAATATAATGTGTACTTTTTAATCTTCAGATGTTTGATTTTTAATTCCGTTAACGGGCTATTATAAATCATTTAACCAATTAAGATTTAGAGAGATGAGTAAAGTGAAGTTTTTGTTTTTCTGGCTATTGGCTCTATGTAGCATAGCAAGCAATGCACAGGAAGTTGTGGCAGATGATACCGGTTATATTGTAAAAGTAGGGGAGATGGCTCCCGATTTTACGATAAAGTTGACGGATGGTAAGAGTGTTACTCTATCAGAGCTTCGTGGCAAGGTAGTGATGTTACAGTTTACGGCAAGTTGGTGTGGCGTCTGCCGCAAAGAAATGCCTTTTATTGAGAAAGATATCTGGCTGAAACATCAGTCAAATCCTGAATTTGCATTGATTGGAATTGATCGTGATGAGCCTTTGGAGAAAGTGATCGCTTTCGGAAAATCAACAGGAATAACTTACCCATTGGGGTTAGATCCAGGTGCAGATATTTTCGCTAAATATGCGCTTCGCAAAGCAGGTATTACCCGCAATGTCTTGATTGATAGAGAGGGGCGTATCGTAATGTTAACTCGCTTATACAATGAAGAAGAGTTCTCTTCGTTGGTAGCGAAAATTAATGAGATGCTGGCAAAGTAAGGAAGAAGGCTAAAGAAGATGTATGTCATCCATGCTGGTTTGTTATTGGAAAGATAATTTAGCAAGATAATCGTAATGCTTGCCTTCCTTTATTAATTCTGCTTTGAAACCGTGCTCGGCGGCATAAAGACTGAGAGTTTGAAAATCAATATACAGCCAGTCAAAGGAGTCTCCTTGTATATCTTTGTATTGCATCTGGAAATCGATTTCGCCATAATAGTCTCCGGCAAGATCAATGACAAAGCTGCCATCCTCTTCTTCAAACAGATAGCGTAAGTCGCTAGAGTCCATCAGAATATAGCCGTTGGGGCGAAGTATTTGCTTCATCTTTAGAAAAAAGTCAGGTAGATTCTCTAATTTACCGATAATGCCGGAACCGTTCATGAGCATCAAGAGGGTATCATATGAGTCGCAAAAACGTGGGTCAAACAGATTTGTCAGCGAAACCTTGTTTACACCTCGTTGCTTCATCACCTCCACAGAGAGTGGGGAGATGTCAATGGCTTGTACGTCTTTTCCGGCTTCTTGTAGGGCAAGTGCGTGACAACCACTTCCTGCACCGATATCTAAAATCTTGCCTGTTGCCATTTTTAAGGCAGTACGCTCCAACAAAGACATTTGTTTTTCCGAACGGAACAACTCTTTTACGGGTATTTCATCCTCATCAAATAAAGAGGAGAATACTCGCAAGCGATCGGCTTTATGACATTTAAAATAGTCGGCAATGGCTGTACCCATTGGATCCTTGTCTGCAGACAACAGATTGCTATTGATCATTCTTCCTATTTTTTATGTCTGTTGGCACGTTTCCGGCGGATTTCCGCTTTCATTTTTGCTGCACCGGAACCATGTTGTCCGGTAATATAAGTTTTTTTCTTGGCCTTGGTCTTGATTTTGTCTTCTTCTTTAGGCTTTTCTTTTTTGCCTTTAAACACAATACCGCCCATCATTGCTTCTTCTATACTCATCGTATTTGGCTTTTGAAGCCTCACCTATTCCCGTTCCAAAAGGAAGAGCATAGAGTGAGGCTGGTTTTATTTCATTGGAAGTACTTCAATCCAATAATCATCAGGGTCATTGATGAAGTACAATCCCATTGTAGTATTCTCAAAACATACCCAACCATTTTCTTTGTGGTATTGGCGTATGGCATCATAATCACCGGCTACACGAAAACAGAGATGGCTCTCGTTTTCTCCCAGCTCATAGGCTTGAGGATGGTCTTTCAGATAAGTTAGCTCCAATGAGAAACCTGTACTTCCGTCTGTAAGATATACCAAGGTAAAAGAGCCGTCGGATGATTCTTTCCTACGGTGTTCTTTCAACCCCAATGCCTTTTCATAGAACTCAATGCTTCGTTCCAGGTTGGTGACATTGATATTAAAATGATCGAATTTACTTTTAATTTCCATTTATCTATTTATGATTATGGTTTTACTATTTATCATTGATGGTTTACAAAGATTCAGTTTTACTGAACCATTGCTTTTAAGATTTCGCCTACGTAGGTACGTGGCATACCTTCCATGGCGGCAGGCGACGGGAGCTTTTTACATTCTAATATAACGGTTGGCTCTGTTTTACCTGTAGGGTAGAAGCGGATCACGTAGTTCTCTGCTTTTTCTATTTGTTCATAAGGTTGGTCGGCTGAGAAGATGCTGAAAACAACAGGCTTGCCGTTTACTTTTCCTAATGAGCCACCGGAATTCGCTGTCATCATCGTCATGTTGAAAGGATCTTCGCCAAGGACAATTACTAATTTGCCTGCTCCGGATTGAATAGCATCTGCTGATAATTGGTCTGGAGCTACTTCTTGGTAAGTTTGCTGCTGAGCCTTTTTTGCAGGAACCAATGCTGCAGGTCTCTTTACTTGTACGGAAGGTACAATGACTTGGGCATTTGATAGGCCTGTGTCAACGTTGCCGCCGGTGCTGGTTGCATTGCTTGCCTCTTGAGTCTTTTCGGCACTCTTTGACTGAGTGGATGCTACCGTAACTTGTTTCTTAGGAGTAATCACAATTGGACCGGAGTTAACTACGCTCTTTTCTGCGGGCTTCTCTTCTATCTTTTCTTCTACAGAGGTTTGAACAGTAGCGGCACTGAGACTTTCTGCGGCACCTAAAGCGAGTTCATCTACAAGATCTACTGTCTTTCTGCGCCATTTGGCAAGTCCGCGTACCAGTTTGGTTTGTGTTTTGTTCAATGCGTACTTGTCCACAATCCATTCTTCAGCTGTATATTTCTCTTTACCTTCCCGATAGTTGAAACGTATCTTTTCTACTTCAAGGGTGCATTTTTCCGGTTGGCAGGTGGCTGACAATTGATAAAGAATTCTGGTACGGTCCAGTGACAAAGCACTTGAACTGAAAATCATCCATTCATCGCCTGTGGCTACAATTTGTCCTTTTTCCTTGTCAGAAAAGACGATGCGGCTGGTGTTTTCGTTCTTTTTCAAACGCGCTTCCATCCAACCATATATGCGTTCATAGATTTCGTCTTGAGTCATGCCCGGAATACTGAAATCTTTGGTGAAGATTACTTTACCGTCCACTTCGGGAACAGCGCCGGCCAAGTATTGACTGTCGTCTTTGTCTTGTGCATGCACCATGGTAGGCAAGCAAAGACAGAATAGCGCAAAAAACAGTTGTGTCAGTTTTTTCATAATAATGTGTCTTTATTTATGAGTTATGAGTTTTCGATACTAAAACGCTGTCCCCGGTGTGTGATGTTCAAGAAGCGGCATCCTTTGCTTTCGGCAAAACTCTGGAAAGCATTGCCTCCTTGATAGTCTTCACTGAAGTGCATGGGTACAAAGATAGTGGTTTTTATTCGTTCTACGAATTGTTCTGCTCCACGCATATAATCTTTACCTATGCGACTATCTACAGGGAACATGGCTAAATCGACTGTAGGAGCTGTGTCTTGTAGATCTTTTACTTCAGCGAGAAAGTCACTTTCCGCCTTGCGTATTTCCTGTGGGGTGGATTCCTCACTCCAATGCCAATTGTTTAGGTCGCCGGCATGGAAAAGTCGTTTGCCTTGAAGGTCTATCAGAAAAGAACTGCCCACATCAGTGGAACCAAATGCTTCGACCCGGATGTTTTCGTCTTCGTAAAAATCGCCTTTATCAATGTATATAGCATCTTCTGCCGAAGCACGGTGCTGATCCGGAACATCTTTGGAGAATATATAACGTATATCGGGACGCAAAGATTTCCATGTAAGGACTTCGCGATTGAAGTGGTCAGGATGGAAATGGGTGCAAAGTACGTAGAGTACACCTGGCCTTTCTAAGAGAGAATCATGGACAATGCCTTTGTTGTAGACCTCTTCCGAGGAGTCTTTATAGTAGTCAATAATGACAGTCACTCCATCTGCTTCAATTGCGAAGCCACTATGGTAAATATAATCAAGTTTCATGTACGGGTTCAATTATAGCGCAATATTACGAAAAACGCCACACAAACTTCCGCTCTTTGCTGTTATTTTATGTAAAAGTTTTACATAGGTACTTCTATCAAGAGGATGTGCGAATCTTTTAAAGTCTCCAGTTCAAAACTCTGTGTGTCATAAACTCCCATGCCATCACGACGTGAAAGCTGGGTGCCATCCACTTGAATTTCACCTTCTATGAGGAAAATATAAACTCCGGAATTCGGTAGATGCATGTGATATTCAACCTTTTGTCCTGCTTCTATTTCGCCGATAGAGAACCAGGTTTGCTGTAATAATTTGGCAGGGGCATCCCCATTCGGAGAGACAATCAGCGACATTTTATTTTTATGTAAAAACGGACGAACATCGAAATCTTGATAGATAGGAGGGGTATTTGTTTTTTCAGGCATCACCCAAATTTGAAGAAACTCTACGGACTCTGTATCGCTACCATTCAGTTCACTATGATAGATGCCGGTGCCGGCACTCATGGTTTGTATATCACCCGGTGTGATGACGCGGCTGTTTTGGTGGCTGTCTCCGTGTTTCAACTTTCCTTTCAGCGGAATGGAGATAATTTCCATATTTTTATGCGGATGAGTTCCAAATCCTTCTCCTGGGGCAATACGGTCATCATTCAATACGCGCAAGGCTCCAAAGTTCATGCGGCGTGGATTGTAATATTCACTAAAACTAAACGTGTGATGGCTATCCAACCAATCGGATAAGGAATGTCCCCGGCTATCTGCCTTGTCTATGATTTTTCTCATAATTTATTTAAAATAAATGGTTTGTCAATTAAAGTTTCACTTCGTTCTCCAGCGGCTTCTGATTAATAAAGTCTTTGATGTTCTTCAACGTTGTGGAAGCAATGTTTGCTAGGGCTTCGCGTGTGAAGAAAGCTTGATGTGAAGTAACGATTACATTATTGAATGAGAGTAAACGTGCTAATGTATCATCATCAATGATTTTATCTGATTGATCTTCATAGAAGTATTCACTCTCTTCTTCGTACACATCCAATCCTGCCGAACCGATTTTTTTATTTTTCAAACCTTCTATCAAGGCGTTGGTATGGATCAATTGCCCGCGTCCGGTATTGATGATCATTACACCTTCTTTCATCTTGCTGATGGAATAATCGTTGATGAGGTATTTGGTTTGTTCGGTCAACGGACAATGCAAGGAGATGATGTCTGAATTGTGGTAAAGTTCATCCAGACTGGTGTAAACAACCTGATGTTCGCGAGCGAAATTATGATCAGGGTGGAGGTCGTAAGCCAAAATATTCATACCAAATCCACGCAGTATGCAAATCAGTTTCTTCGCAATTTTCCCGGTACCAATGATGCCGGCAGTCTTGCCGTACATATCGAATCCCAACAACCCGAGAAGAGAAAAATTGCCATCGCGGGTGCGCCCGGTAGCACGAGGTATTTTGCGGTTGAGAGAAAGCATAAGAGCAACGGTATATTCGGCAACCGCATACGGAGAGTAGGCAGGAACACGTACTACTGTGATACCGTAATCTGCCGCGGCTTTCAAATCGACATTGTTGTAGCCTGCACACCGTAGGGCAAGAATCTTCACTCCATTGGCGGCCATGAGCTTTATAATCTCCTCATCTGCTGTATCGTTCACAAAGATGCAGACGGCGTGCACACCTTGTGTCAATATGACATTATGTTTATTGAGGTGACCTTTATAATAACGAAGTTCAAAATTGAATTCTTCATTCTTCTCATTGAATGATGCTTCATCATAAGGTTTGCTTCCGAAAAATGCAATGGTATATGTCATGAAATTGATTGTTTTAGAAGGTTATAAATCTATAGAAGAATAACAACTAAAAAGTTAATAAAGTTCAGAATAGCAGCCTGCCTCCGAGGTGAAATGGTGTTTAACCTCCTCATTTTTTTGCATATAACTAAAAGCCAGTATGATCGGCTTATTTGCTTGATTAGTTTCAGTAGAAACAATTTGTTTCTCAATTATATACTAGTGGTTATGTAATTTTGTGCACAAAATTCTTTTGTATGTGCAATAATGTCGTATATTTGCGCCCGAAACAATTAAAAAAGATTTAGATGAGAAAATTTTCGTTGATTGGCATTGTAATGTTAATCGTTTCAATCCCAACTTTAGCAGGAGATTATTTAACTAATACGAATCAGCATGCTGCTTTCTTGCGTATGCTAGCCCGTGGCGCTTCTATTGATGTCGATGGGGTTTACAGTAACCCTGCCGGTCTGGCATTTCTTCCGAAAGAGGGTTTTCAAGTATCTCTTACGATACAAAGTGCCTATCAAACGCGTAATATTGCTGCCACAAGTCCGCTCTGGACTATGGAAGGAGTTACTACCCGTAACTATGAAGGTAAGGCGTCTGCTCCCGTTATTCCTTCTATTCATGCTGTATATAAGAATGGGAACTGGGCTTTTTCGGGAAGCTTTGCTATAACAGGCGGCGGTGGAAAAGCATCTTTCAACACAGGTTTGCCTATGTTTGATGCAGCTGCTATCAAGTTGGCTACTGGAGCAAGTGGTGGATTACTGAAACCTACCATGTATAATATTAACTCGGCTATGGAAGGACGGCAGTATATTTATGGTTTGCAGCTAGGAGCGAGCTATAAGATTAATGAGTATTTGGCGGTATTTGCGGGTGGTCGTATGAACTATTTTTCAGGAGGGTATACCGGCTTCTTGAATGTGAAACTCAAAGACGGTGTTGCAGAACAATTGGGTGCTGCTATGTTGCAGCAATACATTCAAGCAGGAATGTCGCGCGAAGAAGCCATAGTAGCAGTTGAGAAAAAGTCAGCTGAATTGTATCAAACGTTGGGAGCTTCTGAAATTGAACTGGATTGTGACCAGACCGGTTGGGGGATCACTCCGATTATTGGTATAGATGCGATGTTTGGTAAACTCAATTTGGCTGCAAAGTATGAGTTCAAGGCTAATATGAACATTGAAAATAATACGCACAATCTCCAATATCCGGATGCAGCGGATGCATTTATGCAGCCATTTAAACATGGTGTAAATACTCCCAATGACATACCTTCTATGTTAATGTTAGCAGCAAGTTATGAGTTTTTGCCTTCGCTGCGTGCTTCTGTCGAATATCACTTTTTTGATGATAAGAATGCAGGCATGGCCGATAACAAACAAAAGCAATTGACGCATGGTACACATGAGTATCTGGCAGGTGTAGAATGGGATATTAATAAACTATTTACTGTGAGTGGCGGTTATCAGAAAACAGATTACGGATTGAGTGACAAGTTTCAGACAGACACCAGTTTCTCTTGCGATTCTTATTCAGTAGGTTTGGGTGGACGCATAAACTTTAGTCAGGCATTGAGTCTGGATGTGGCATACTTCTGGAATACGTATAGCGATTATACAAAAAATAATTCACGTGGATTAGCCAGCGAGGCTGTTACAGACAAGGATGTTTATAGTCGTACTAACAAAGTATTTGGCGTGAGCTTGAATTATAAATTCTGAGATTATAAATTTTAGTTGTAATTTTTCTGAAGCAGCCGTCCCGGAGTCAAATCTGAGGCGGCTGCTTCTTTGTCCGCCTCACTAAATAAACGTTCAATTGATTTTGAAGAAAAAGTAAGAAATTGTATCTTTGTGCCCGATTTTGTGAGAATGAAATCCATAACTTAAGTATGTATGATGCCGTGAATAGCGGTCGTGTATTCTAGAACACCACGTAAAAAACAAGAATATGAAGCAAAAAGTATCTGTTCCTTTTATGCTGCTGGGCATTCTATTTAATGTTTGTCTGATTGCAGCGAATCTTCTTGAAACTAAAGTTATTCAAGTTTTCGGTATTACCGTAACTGCAGGACTCTTGGTTTTCCCTATATCTTATATTATAAATGATTGCATTGCCGAAGTCTGGGGCTTTCGTAAGGCACGTCTTATCATCTGGAGTGGGTTTGCCATGAATTTCTTTGTAGTGATGTTGGGGCTAATTGCCGTGGCATTACCTGCTGCACCCTTTTGGGAAGGGGGAGTGCATTTTAATTTTGTCTTTGGCATGGCGCCTCGTATTGTAGTTGCCAGTTTGATTGCTTTCTTAGTCGGATCTTTTCTGAATGCTTATGTCATGAGCAAGATGAAAATTCGCAGTGGTGGACATAACTTCTCCTCTCGTGCCATTTGGTCAACTGTGGTAGGAGAGACGGCCGATTCATTGATTTTCTTTCCGATAGCGTTTGGGGGTGTGATTGCGTGGAAAGAATTATTGCTGCTGATGTGTATTCAAGTGATACTAAAGTCTATGTATGAAGTCTTAATTCTTCCGGTAACCATTCGTGTGGTAAAAGCTATTAAACGTATAGACGGGAGTGATGTCTTTGACGAAGGGATCTCCTATAAAGTATGGAAGATAGGAGACCTTTAAAGTTATTTCAACCCTTAACCGTAAAATTGTAACTTAATATGATGAACAAAGATACAGCATTGGTGGTGTTCAGTGGTGGGCAAGACTCTACTACTTGCCTCTTTTGGGCAAAGCGTGAATTTAAGAAAGTGTATGCACTGAGCTTTTTATACGGGCAGAAACATCAAAAGGAAGTGGAACTGGCCAAAGAGATCGCTCGTAAGGCGGATGTGGCATTTGAAGTTAAGGATGTTTCCTTTATTGGGCAGCTGGGGCATAATTCGTTGACTGATGCAAGTATGACGATGGACAAGGAGAAACCGGCGGATAGTTTTCCAAATACTTTTGTGCCGGGACGTAATCTGTTTTTTTTGAGCATTGCAGCCGTATATGCTCGTGAACATGGAATCAACCATCTTGTTACCGGAGTTTCTCAAACTGACTTTAGTGGATATCCCGACTGTAGAGATGCCTTTATCAAGTCACTCAATGTAACACTCAATCTGGCTATGGATGAACAGTTTGTACTTCACACTCCCTTGATGTGGAGGGACAAGGCGGAAACCTGGGCATTGGCAGATGAACTGGGCATCCTTGAACTCATTCGTAATGAAACACTAACTTGTTATAATGGAATTCCCGGAGATGGCTGTGGCTGCTGTCCGGCTTGTCAATTACGTCGGGAAGGTTTGGAAAAATTTTTAGCAATGAAATGATAATTTAAAAATAGATAGTATGACGGAATTGAAAGAACAGCTTTCTCTTTTGGGAAGAAAAACTGAATATAAGCAAGATTATGCTCCCGAAATATTGGAGGCATTCGACAACAAACATCCCGACAATGATTATTGGGTGCGTTTCAACTGTCCTGAGTTTACAAGTCTGTGTCCTATAACAGGACAGCCTGATTTCGCTGAAATTCGTATCAGCTATATTCCTGATATTAAAATGGTAGAGAGTAAGAGTTTAAAGCTTTATCTCTTCAGCTTTCGCAACCATGGTGCTTTTCATGAAGATTGCGTCAATATTATCATGAAGGACCTTATCTGCTTAATGGATCCTAAATACATAGAAGTGACAGGCATCTTTACCCCACGTGGCGGTATATCTATCCATCCTTATGCCAATTACGGACGCCTTGATACGAAGTTTGCACAAATGGCTGAACATCGCCTTATGACAAGAGAATAAGGGGTGTTTGGGTTCTTTAAATTCATAATACCTAACAATAGCGATTGTTGGGTAGGGTATTTCTAATAAAAAGCTTCAGTTAATTACCTACAATAAGCGATTGTATAGTTTGCTGCAAATAATGACCTTTGCACAGGTTTATTAACAACATATAATCGTTATAAAATTGAAAGCGTATACATTTAAATTTTCTCTTCTATTCGGACTTCTGATAACTTCTCTGTCTGTATATTCACAGAGAGAGGAAGGGATGATTTCAGGAAGAATTATTTCTACGGAAAAAGAAACGGTAGATTTCGCGACTGTTTATTTAAAAGGGACAAGTTATGGTGGAACTACCAATCAAGAAGGGCTTTATCATATGCAGGCCCCTGAAGGAGACTATATTTTAGTAGTTTCGGCGGTAGGTTATAGCAAAGTAGAAAAGAGGATAAAGCTGATTAGGGGAGAAAGGGTGAAGTTGAATCTAACTATTTCTCCGGAAGCACAGTTGTTGGATGAAGTGACAATTGTTTCTACCGGAGTAAGCCGTTTGAAAAGATCAGCTTTCAATGCGGTGGCAGTTGATACAAAGGAGCTTCAGAACACAACGAAGAACTTGAGCGATGCATTGACGAAAGCACCGGGCATGAAACTTCGTGAAGCTGGCGGAGTAGGATCGGACATGCAGTTGATGTTGGATGGCTTCAGTGGGAAACATATCAAAGTATTCATTGATGGAGTACCTCAAGAGGGCGTAGGAAGTTCTTTTAGTCTGAATAACATTCCTGTGAACTTTGCCGATCGTATAGAAGTATATAAAGGTGTAGTTCCCGTTGGTTTCGGAACGGATGCCATTGGGGGTGTCATCAATATTGTTACCAACAAAAAACGTCGGAACTGGTTCCTGGATGCCTCTTATTCCTATGGCTCATTCAACACCCATCGATCTTATGTCAATTTCGGACAAACGTTTAAAAATGGTTTCAGCTATGAAATCAATGCTTTCCAGAATTATTCGGATAATAATTATCACGTGGATGCACCGATAAAAAACTTTGAAACGGGCAGTTTCAACGAGAGTGAGAAGGTTCGGGTAAAACGTTTCAATGATACGTACCATAATGAAGCTGTCGTAGCTAAAGTGGGGCTTGTAGATAAAAGTTGGGCAGACCGGCTGATGTTTGGCTTTACTTATTCACATATGTACAAAGACATACAGACCGGTGTACGACAAAAGACCGTTTTCGGAGAGAAACATCGTTTTGGACATTCGTTGATGCCTTCAGTGGAGTATAGCAAACGCAACTTGATGTTCAAAGGGCTTGATATGGTACTGACCGCTAATTACAATCGCAATGCCACTACGAATGTAGATACTGCTCGATATGAATACAATTGGCGCGGTGAAAAGCAGTCTTTAAATAGTCCTGGCGAACAGTCGCGCCAATATTCCCGTGCCGACAACGATAATTGGAACGGTACGCTGACTTTGAACTACCGCATTGCGAGAAACCACTTGCTAACTTTCAATCATGTGCTGAACACTTTTCAACGTGGCAATACTTCACTGTTAGCTGTGGAAGAGCAGGCAGATGCTATTGCCAAACAAACCCGCAAAAATATTTCCGGATTGTCTTACCGCTTAATGGCTTCCGAAAAGTGGAACTTTTCCACATTCGGTAAATACTACCGCCAGTATGTGGCGGGCCCTATAGCTGAAGACGGTACGAGTAGCAATTTTGTACGTACCAGTCGCACAGTCGATTCATGGGGATATGGTGTTGCCGGAACTTATTTCATTTTGCCAGGTTTGCAAGCAAAGTTGTCTTACGAGAAGGCCTTTCGCCTGCCTACCATTGATGAAATGTTTGGTGACGAAGATTTGGAAAGTGGAGACATCGGTATTCGTCCAGAGAAGAGCGATAATGTGAACTTGAACCTAAGCTACTCTCAAAACATAGGTAAACATTCTGTTTACGTGGAAGGTGGACTGGTATATCGGAATACGAAAGATTATATCCAGCGCAATATTCAGGACTTGAGCGGTGGAAAAGAAGGAGCCACTTATACGAACTATGGAAAGGTGTTGACGAAAGGATATAACGTATCGGTACGTTATGGTTTCGGACGCTGGTTGAGTGTGGGTGGTAACTTTACGCAGATGAATGTGCGTGACAATGAGAAGATACAGATAGGCAGTACCGGCAACTCTGTAGAAAATCTCGGTTATAAAGCACGCATTCCCAATGTACCTTTTCAGTTTGCTGATTTTGATGTAAACTTCTACTGGCGAAATCTTTGGAAAAAGGGGAATACGCTTTCCATGACTTATGATAACCAATACATGCACAGCTTTTCTTATTATTCACAGGCTATTGGCAAGAACAATGATTTTATTGTGCCCAATCAGTTTTCTCATAATCTGGCTTTGAGCTACAGCTTGAAGAATGGCCGTTATAATATCTCATTTGAGTGTCGTAATTTCACAGATACAGATCTGTATGACAATTTTAGCTTGCAAAAAGCTGGAAGAGCTTTTTATGGTAAGATACGTGTGCATTTTGGAGATTAATACATATAGTAGTTTAATAGGTAATTAATAAAAAAACAAATGAAAAAAAACGATCTTTTAGCCGGCTTTTTTGCAATGGCATTGACCGGAATGGCTTTGACATCTTGTGTAGAAACAGATTTTCCAGGTTCTAGTTCCGATTCGGAGTCAAAAGGAAGCTATGTGATAGCTGCCACGGCTACTGTTTCAGGAAGTACTGTACCCGTTTTGTTGACAGCTGAGTCGCTTGAAAGCGGTGAGATTACAGCTGCCGGTAATGGACTTGTGAACGAAGGTGCCAGTTACTGGGTATTTTATGGGAATAGATACTTGTATGCGCTGAACTATAATCAAGGCAATGCAGGTACTACTCAATCCTTTATTATGAATGCGGTTGGTGAAGTGGAAAAGCGTACTCAGGAATACAATGTCAATCGTTTTACAACCTACGGGTATTATGACCAATATATCATGACTGCTTCTACCGGTGCCGGTCCCACGGAACTAAATGATGAGAACGGTTATACCCCCAAAGCATTTCTCTTCTCGTATCTGGATGTAGAGAATCAGACGTATACCAGTAACTCTGTTACAACCACCACTCCTTTCTTGTCTGAGAATTTTTTGGGTAATGGTGAATTTGTTACATTGGCAGGCATTGAACAAGTAGGCAGCAAGATTTATGCAGCTGCTATTCCTATGGGTTTGAGCCAGTACGGCGGTGCGCAAAAGAAGGAGGATGGTAGCTACAAGTGGGTACTTCCAGGCAATGAGGACTTGATTAAGACCGAAGCCGGAGGTAGCAGCAGCAGTGCTTACAATAAAGGCGAGCTACAATGGACACAGTTTCCCGATGAATGCTGGGTAGCTATCTACGGTGATCGAACACTGACATCTCCTAAACTTATAAAGACAGATAAAATTAGTTATGCTGCCGGACGCTTCAAGTCTCAATATTACCAGATGACTTGGAAAGCAGACGATGGTTATGTATATGTCTTTTCTCCGAGTTATGCCAAAACGATGACCGATACTCGCCAACAATCCACTCTACCTGCTGGAGTAGTGCGCATCAATCCAACTACTGAAGAGTTTGATTCCAATTACTATTATAACCTTGAAGACAAAACTGATGGACTTTCCTTCTTGCGCACTTGGTATGTCTCTGATAACTATTTCCTAATGCTGATGTATGACAAAGAGATTACGGATGCTGATAAGGTTGCTAACCGTCTTGCTGTATTTAATGCTTCAACCGGTGCATTGACTTATGTAAGCGGTATCCCAAGCGATGTATCGGGTTTTGGTAATACACCGTATATGGAGAATGGAAAAGCATACGTTGCTGTTACCACTACATCAGGTTATCCGGCCATTTATAAGATTGAACCAAGTGTTGCCACAGCTACCAAGGGACTGACGGTGAATGTTACTCAGTTGGATGGGGTTGGAAAATTGGAATAAGATACCGCAATGAAAAAGATATTCCGACAAATACATCTCTGGTTATCTGTTCCTTTTGGATTAATCATCTCTGTGATCTGTTTTTCCGGAGCCATGTTGGTCTTCGAAACAGAGGTGATGGAACTTTGTCATCGTAACCTTTATTATGTAAAAAAGGTTGGACAGACTCCGCTCTCTGTGGACGTGCTTGCCGAAAAAGTGGCTGTATCTTTGCCTGACAGCATATCTGTAACAGGGCTTACTGCTTCCTCTAATCCGGAACGTACCTGGCAGGTAAACCTATCGAAACCTCGTCGCGCTTCTATCTATATTGATCCGTATACAAGTGAGATAAAGGGGCGGTATGAGCGTACACCGTTTTTTCTTACTATGTTCAAACTGCATCGTTGGTTGTTGGATAGTATGAAGCCTGAAGGAGGCGTTTTTTTGGGAAAAATCATAGTCGGTACCAGTACGTTGATGTTTGTATTTGCATTGCTCTCAGGCATAGTTGTTTGGTGGCCACGTACAAAAAAAGCATTGAAGAATGGGCTGAAAGTGGTGGCAAACAAAGGATGGCGCCGTTTCTGGCATGATTTACATGCCGTCTGTGGTATGTATGCGCTTGTTTTTCTTCTGGCAATGGCACTGACCGGACTTACATGGTCTTTCTCTTGGTATCGTACCGGTTTTTATAAGGTGTTTGGAGTAGAAATGTTGGCAGGTGGTGGTGGACATAATACTACAAATCAGACAAATCTTGATAGCAAACATGTGCCACCTTATGCTTATTGGCAACGGATCTATGAAGAACTGAAAACTGCGAATCCGGGCTTTAAACAAATTACGATTTCCCAAGGAACTGCTACTGTATCTTTCCATCGAACCGGTAATCAGCGGGCTGCTGATCGTTATGCGTTTAATTCTCGTAATGGTGAGATTACTGAGATTACCTTATACAAAGATAGTGCTACTTCCGGTAAAATACGAGGCTGGATATATTCAGTTCATGTAGGAAGCTGGGGAGGCATTTTTACCCGCATCTTAACTTTTATGGCGGCCTTGCTTGGAGGAACTCTTCCTCTAACCGGTTATTATTTTTGGTTTTGCCGTTTAAATCGCAAAAAACGAAAGATATCGGCTATCAAATAATATCGCTTCTATATAACGAAGTAAGGTGTCTTTTATGTCGGCTAAAACAAATACTCTTGCTAGAGGAGGTTTGTTTTAGCCGATGTTTTATAGGAAAAACAGATCGTTCTACAAAATCTATATCGGTGGCAAACTCGGTCTTACCTCTCCATGTTTTGTCAGTGTAATGTGAATTTATTTAAAAAGAAATGGCTAATTGTAATAAATATTACACCTTGTTTGCTCCCAATTACATATTTTTGTGAAAAATACTTGTTTTTATGGCTAAGCTATCTATCATAAGTAAATTGTTTCCTTCCTATAAATGGAAGGTTATGGCGCTGATTGTATGCGGCGTTTTTGTTGGCGGAGGCTTTTTGTTCATGTACCTTCTGCGGGCGCACACTTATTTAGGTGATGACCCTTCGGCATGCGTCAATTGCCACGTTATGGGACCTTATTATGCCACTTGGTTTCACAGTTCTCACAGCCGTGATGCCACTTGTAATGACTGTCACATTCCTCATGAAAATCCAATCAGGAAATGGGCTATTAAAGGAAAGGATGGGGTGAAGGACGTAGTAGCCTTCCTTACCAAGAGTGAATCGCAGGTGATTCAAGCAGAAGAAGGTACTTCTCAAATCGTTATGAATAATTGCATCCGTTGTCACACACAGCTTACCAATGAGTTTGTGGATGCCGGAAAGATAGACTATATGATGACTCTTACGGGGGAAGGGAAAGCTTGCTGGGATTGTCATCGCGATGTGCCGCACGGTGGAAAGAATAGCCTTTCGTCTACACCGGCCGGACTTATTCCTTATCCGGAATCACCTGTGCCGGAATGGTTACAGAAATTGATAAAGAAATAATAATACTAATAAATCTTTATATATATGGAAAAGAAACTAAAATCATGGCAAGGGTGGCTGTTGTTCGGAGGCTCTATGGTCGCTGTATTTATCTTAGGCTTGAGTATCTCTGCTTTAATGGAGCGTAGAGCCGAATTAGCAAGTGTGTTTAATAACCGTAAAACAGTGATTGAAGGTATTGAATCTCGCAATGAAATTTTCAAAGATGATTTTCCTCGTGAATATCAAACTTGGACTGAGACTGCAAATACCGACTTCCAAAGTGAGTTTAACGGAAATATAGCGGTTGATGTATTAGAACAACGTCCGGAAATGGTCGTGTTGTGGGCAGGATATGCCTTTGCAAAAGATTATTCTACTCCACGTGGGCACATGCACGCCATTGAGGATATTAGAGAAACTCTTCGTACGGGTGCACCACTTACGGCAACCGACGGGCCGCAACCTGCTACTTGTTGGGCTTGTAAAAGCCCGGATGTTCCCCGTATGATGGAAGCTATGGGTGTAGATGCTTTCTATAGTAATAAATGGGGAGCGCTTGGTGATGAAATCGTGAATCCTATTGGTTGTGCCGATTGTCATGAACCGGAAAATATGAATCTACATATTAGCCGTCCCTCCTTGATTGAAGCATTCCAGCGTCAAGGCAAGGATATCTCAAAAGCTACGCCACAGGAAATGCGTTCTTTGGTTTGTGCGCAGTGTCATGTAGAATACTACTTTAAAGGGGATGGTAAGTATCTGACTTTCCCTTGGGATAAAGGTTCTACGGTAGAGGATATGGAAGCCTACTATGATGAATCTAATTATGCTGATTATACTCACACATTGAGCCGTGCTCCGATTCTAAAGGCACAACATCCGGATTATGAAATTTCACAGTTGGGTATTCACGGACAACGTGGCGTGTCTTGTGCAGACTGTCACATGCCTTATAAAAGTGAAGGTGGTGTGAAGTACAGTGACCATCATATACAAAGCCCATTGGCTATGATTGACCGTACTTGTCAGACTTGTCACCGTGAAAGCGAAGAGACTTTGCGTAACAATGTATATGAACGCCAACGCAAAGCAAATGAAATTCGTAATCGTCTGGAACAAGAATTGGCAAAAGCTCACATTGAAGCTAAATTTGCTTGGGATAAGGGAGCTACAGAAAACCAAATGAAGGATGTATTGGCACTGATTCGTCAGGCACAGTGGCGTTGGGATTTTGGTGTGGCATCTCACGGAGCATCTTTCCATGCGCCACAAGAAATTCAACGCATCTTGTCTCACGGTTTAGATAAAGCTCTGCAAGCTCGTCTGGCTGTTTCCAAAGTATTGGCCAGACAAGGTTATATGGATGACGTACCTATGCCGGATATCTCTACCAAGGAGAAAGCACAGAAATATATCGGTCTGGACATAGACGCCGAAAGAGCTGCAAAAGAAAAGTTCTTGAAAACCATCGTACCTACTTGGTTAGAAAAAGCAAAAGCCAATAATCGTTTGGCTCAGAAATAAATGTATTGGGTTGGACGATGTATGATTCAAGAGTAAGATCTCTTGAATCATACATCCAAAGTTCATTCCAATCATAAATTGTAATCGTCAAATCGTAAATCGTAAGATGTGGAAGAAACCGTGGGGGTATAAAGAAGGCTTCACTTGTGGAGCCGGGCTATTCATTACAGGCATGTTGTTGCAGTGGACTATGGGTGACATTCATTGGGATTTGTTTGCATGGCCGGTAAATATCATAGTTTTAGTTCTGTATTTGTTTTTATTAGTGGGAATGCATGGGCTTCGTAAACGAGTCTATTACTTTGAATGGCTTAGCCATTATACAGCCTCGGTTTCTTCTCTTATTTATGTGGCAATTATCACGGTAGTGATGGGATTGGTACGGCAAGTGCCGTCCACTCAACCCTCGGTGGATGTTATCGGTCTGTCGAAGATGTTGTCTTTCTGGCCGTTTGTCTTGCTTTACCTTTGGATGCTCTCCTCTTTAGGCTTGACTATCTTTCGCGCTTCTTTTCCTCTCAAAGCAAAAAAAATACCGTTTCTACTCAATCATATCGGTCTGTTTATAGCTCTTCTGACCGCTACGCTGGGCAATGCTGATTTGCAGCGTCTGAAAATGATTACTCAATTGGGGAAGACCGAATGGCGTGCTACCGATGATAATGGTAAGCTGATAGAGTTGCCATTGGCTATTGAACTGGAAGCATTTACCATCAATGAATATCCACCTAAATTGATGTTGATTGATAATGAGACCGGACAAACACTTCCCAAGGATGTTCCGGAGCACTTGTTGCTTGAAGAGGAACTGAAAAGTGGGAAATTAATGGATTGGGAAATTTCGATTCTTCAATCTATTCCGATGGCTGCATCCGTTGCAACAAAAGATACTTTGAATTTTACAGAGTTTCATTCGATGGGTGCTACCTATGCAACCTATCTGAAAGCGATCAATACGAAAACGAGTGTAGAGAAAGAAGGTTGGGTGAGTTGTGGAAGTTTCTTGTTTCCTTATAAAGCTTTACGCCTGTCGGAAGATGTCAGTCTTATCATGCCTGAACGTGAACCGCAACGATTTGTTTCCGAAGTGATTGTCTATACAGAAGATGGGACAGTGAAAAAGGATAGCATTGAAGTGAATCGCCCCGTTAAGATAGCCGGATGGAATATTTATCAATTGAGTTATGATGAAACGAAGGGAAGATGGAGTGATATCAGCATTTTTGAATTGGTTAAAGATCCTTGGCTTCCCGCGGTATATATTGGTATTATAATGATGATGCTGGGTGCTGTATGTTTGTTTATGACTGCCCAGAAAGGGAAAGATAAAAGGCAGACACAACACCTCTCTGAGGATGTTTTAGCTTCGTCTGAGGAGGCTGCGACTTCTTCTGAAGATATAAAGAGAAAGGAGGCTCTAAAATGAGTTGGAATTATTTTGCTCTGTTTGCCATCATTGCTTTGCTACTTTGGGGATCAGGTGCTTTTGCTGCATGGCGCAATAAGCGTCCGGTAGTGGTCTATAGTTTTACGTTATTGGGCTTGGCTGTCTTTTTCAGCTTTATCGTCGCTATGTGGATTTCTCTGGAACGCCCTCCGATGCGGACGATGGGAGAAACTCGTTTGTGGTATTCATTCTTTTTGCCATTGGCAGGAATCATTACGTATAGTCGCTGGAAATACAAATGGATACTTAGCTTCAGTTTTATACTCTCATTGGTCTTTATCTGCATCAATATTTTTAAGCCGGAGATCCATAATAAAACATTGATGCCTGCTTTGCAAAGTCCATGGTTTACTCCTCATGTCATAGTATATATGTTTGCTTATGCTATGCTTGGAGCTGCTACTGTGATGGCCATCTACTTGCTTTGGTTTAAAAAGAAGGAGGTTGATGCCCACGAAATGGATTTATGTGATAATCTGACTTATGTAGGACTCGCCTTCATGACTTTAGGACTCTTATCCGGCGCTGTGTGGGCCAAATCTGCTTGGGGACATTACTGGGCATGGGATCCGAAAGAAACATGGGCTGCCGCCACTTGGTTTTCTTATCTGGCATACATCCATTTTCGTTTAGGATGTCCTTCGAAGTATCGCAAGGCATTAGTCGGCTTACTGATTTCTTTCTTGTTATTGCAAATGTGCTGGTACGGTATCAACTATCTACCTTCAGCGCAAGGAGTGAGTGTACACACGTATAATCTAAATTGAAATACTTATGAAAACTGTTTATTTGTTAGGTTTATTATTGTTGCCCGGATTAACTTGGGCACAAAAAACAGAGACTGATAATGAATTTTCAATGTCGATGCAAATTAGGCCTCGTGCAGAGTATCGTAATGGAGCTTTGTTTCCGCGTTACGAAGGAGATGAGGCTGCATCCTTCATCAACAATCGGGCTCGGTTGTCTATGGAGTACAAACGCTCGGATTTGAGTATGAAGATTTCTGCTCAGCATGTAGGGGTATGGGGACAAGATCCACAAATTGATACGAATGGGCGTTTTATTATGAATGAAGCATGGGCTAAACTGAACTTCGGTACCGCTTTCTTTGCACAGTTAGGACGTCAAACCTTGTCTTATGATGATGAACGTATCTTGGGTGGATTAGATTGGAATGTAGCGGGACGTTATCATGATGCTTTAAAGTTAGGTTACGCAACGAAAGTAAATCAGTTGCATTTGATTCTGGCTTTTAATCAGAATAAAGAAAAAACAAAAGGGGGTACCTACTATTATAATGGTGCACAACCTTATAAAAACATGCAGACTCTTTGGTATCATTATACAGCCAGTGAGCATCCGTTCAATGCATCTCTGCTTTTTATGAATTTAGGACTGGAGACAGGTGATGCCGCAACAGAGACTTCGCATACCCGTTATCTGCAAACTTTCGGTACTTATCTTACATACAAACCAAAGTCATGGGATTTTCAGGGAGCTTTCTATTACCAAACTGGAAAGAACAAGAGTGCAGAGAGTGTCTCTGCTTTTATGGGAAGTGTGAAGGCCGCATATACCATTGATGCGCAATGGGGCATTAATTTGGGATATGACTACCTGAGTGGTGACAATGAATCAGGTGAAAAAATGAAAGCTTTTGATCCTCTTTATGGAACACATCATAAGTTTTATGGAGCGATGGATTATTTCTATGCTTCTGCCTGGCTGGCTTCAGCTCCCGGATTGCAGGATGCGCAATTAGGAATTAGTTTCAAGGCGTCTCCCAAAGTAAGTATGCAGCTGAATTATCACTATTTTGCCACTGCTGCCAAGTTAGATGATATAAAGAAGGGCTTAGGTTCGGAAGTTGACTACCAGTTGGATTGGAGTGTAATGAAAGATGTGAAACTCTCTGCCGGTTACTCTATCATGCGAGGCACTAAGTCGATGGACGCAGTAAAAGGCGGTGATCATAAACGTTGGCAAGACTGGGGTTGGGTGTCTGTAAATATCAATCCGAGAATCTTGTTTGTAAAATGGTAGTTTAAATATATTCTTTTAAAACCTTCTCATTTAATACCTCAAGTATCTTTCCTGTCATTTGAATGATTCCTTCTTTGATCATTTTATTGATTTCTTTGGAAAGTGCCGGGCGAGTTACATTGAGGTATTCTGCCAATTCAGACTGTGTGTGAACAAGGGTGACACTGGTGGAATGAGGAGCTTTATGTTCGAGCAAATAAACAATAAACCTTTCCCGTACTGTCTTACGGGAGAGTGTTTTCAAGCGTGAGACGGTGCAGATATTACAATTTCCAGTAATGCACAGAAAGTTATGCAGTACCTTGGGATCCTCGCTGATAAGTTTGAAAGTAGATTCTTTCGTGGCTGTAAATAGAATACTGTTTTCAATGGCAGTAAAGGTGGCTGGTAATGTATTATTGGATGTGAAAAGATGAGGAGTGGCAAAAGCTCGTGGAGCAACAATGTATTCAATCATGACTCTGTTGCCTAGTCCGTCTATAATATCTACGCGCAGCTTCCCTTTTAATAAAACATATAATTTTTTGCAGGGCGTACCTTGATTAGCTATAATATCTTTTTTCTCAATATTGTATATAGAATAATCCAACTTGTCAAGCAATCCCTGTTTGATGTTATGCGGCAAATCTCTAAATAAAGGGATTGCTACTAATAATTGCTCATGTTCTTCATTCAATAATATTTTTTCCATAGTCTACATATCTAAAGCAAAGATACAAATATTATGCTGACATTGGTCAACTTTCATAAATACTTTTGAGCACTTTCATCATCAATTCGTATATCTTTACCTTCCATCAAGATGCAGCCTTCGGTGCTCAGCTCTGATAAAGCACGTGCCAAAGAAGGACGGGCAACTCCAAGAATTTGGGCTACTTCTTGCTGATTGAGTATAGAGCCATGCATTCGCAGGTAATTTAAGATACGTGATTTCAAGCTTTGCAGGGCAAAAGCATTTAGCTTTTTAGAAAGGAATAAGGTGCGGTCTGACAGGAGTTGCAAAAAGTTATGCATGACCAGAGGATATTGATGGAGGAATTCCAGGAAGGCGTTTTTATTCACGATTAGAATTTCACAATCTTCTTTTGCTTCGATATTAACGGGAAAACGATTCTCGGATGAAAAGACAAAGGCGGGCGCGAGTAGTTCCGGAGCCTTCAGTGTTTCAATAGTCAACTGTTTACCTTCAGCATTTACCATTTGAGTACGTACACTGCCGCTACACAAAATAAACAAGGAACGATAGGCCTCTCCTTGCATTGCAATAAAATCAGAAGATTTATAGAGTCTGCACGCATGTTCCGGAGCCAAAATGAGCGGTAATAACTGTTCTTCCGAAATGCCTTGGAAAGGCGGCATCTTTAATAATTCATGGATTTCCATTCTCTTTTTTTATTTTTTTTGTATTGGTGTAACATATGTGACAGTTTGCATGATGTAGAATGTACATCTTTGCACAAAGATAATAAAACACTTTCTTATATAGAAGCTCAATCGAGATAGAAAGTGTAGAAAAATAAAGATATAAACATTTTAATGAATATGAATATGGAAATGAACATGTTTTGTTATCAGTGTCAGGAAACAGCTAAAGGCGTTGGCTGTACGTTGAAAGGAGTATGTGGCAAAGAAGACCACACAGCACAAGCAATGGATTTGCTGATGTTTGTAACCAGAGGTGTATCTGTAGCTGCAGATGCATTGCGCAATGCAGACTGTCCGATTTCGGAAGAAGTAGACTGTTTTGTGACAGATGCTTTATTCTGTACCATTACAAATGCTAATTTTGATGATGAGAGCATTTTTCAACGCGTAGATAAAGGCCTTATCTTGCGTAATCAGTTAATCAATGAAGCACAGAAGAAGAACGTATCTCTGGCAACAATAGATGAACTGACTTGGCAAGGTACACGTGCAGACTATGCTGAAAAAGCCAAGACTGTAGGTGTGATGAGAGAAACCAATGAAGATCTTCGCTCATTGAAAGAATTGTTGACTTATGGTTTGAAAGGTATGGCAGCTTACTTGGAGCATGCCATGAGATTAGGCTTCAATGATGATAGTATTCACGCCTTTATGCAAAGTGCATTAACTGCTATTGCTTGTCGTTCTCTTTCTGCTGATGAATGGGTGAAATGGGTACTTGAAGCTGGTAGCTTTGGTGTGAAGACAATGGCTTTGCTGGACTCTGCAAATACCAAAACTTATGGAAATCCTGAGATTACGAAAGTTAATATTGGGGTGAAAAATCGTCCGGGTATTCTGATTAGCGGTCACGATTTGAAGGATATGGAACAATTGTTGAAGCAAACTGAAGGCACTGGTGTAGATGTGTACACACATAGTGAGATGCTTCCTGCACATTATTATCCTGCATTTAAAAAGTATTCGCATTTCGTAGGTAATTATGGCAATGCTTGGTGGAAACAACGTGAAGAATTTACTTCCTTCAATGGTCCTATCTTATTTACTTCTAACTGTATCGTTCCTCCTTTGGCAAATGCTGTATATAAAGAAAGAATGTTCACTTCCAATGCCACCGGTTATCCGGGATGTAAGTACATCAGTCCAAATGCTGAAGGCAAAAAGGATTTTTCTGAGATCATAGAGATTGCCAAAACTTGTCAACCTCCTACAGAAATTGAACGTGGAGAAATTATCGGTGGATTTGCACACAATCAAGTATTGCAATTGGCAGATAAAGTAGTAGATGCAGTGAAAACTGGAGCTATCAGTCGCTTTATCGTAATGGCTGGCTGCGATGGACGTATGAAGAGTCGCGACTACTATACTGAATTTGCCAAAGGATTGCCACAAGATACAGTGATATTGACGGCTGGTTGCGCTAAATATCGTTATAACAAATTGGGTTTAGGCGACATCAATGGCATTCCACGCGTATTGGACGCAGGACAATGTAACGACAGTTATTCATTGGCAGTTATTGCTTTGAAACTGAAAGAGGTATTCCAATTGAATGATATCAATGAACTACCTATCGTTTATAACATTGCTTGGTACGAACAGAAAGCAGTCATTGTATTGCTGGCTCTGTTAAGTCTGGGAGTAAAAGAAATACATTTAGGCCCTTCATTGCCTGCCTTCTTATCTCCTAATGTAGCCAAGGTATTGATTGAAATGTTCCATCTCTCCGGTGTTGGCACTGTTGAAGATGACTTAAAGAAATTTGGGCTTGCTTCCTAAATAAAATAATTAATTATATCCTTTAGAGTTGGTGGTCGGTAGTTTGTGTTTACAAACTGCCGATTACTTTTTTTATAGCCTCTTTGCTTCCGGAGAATGGCCCATGCGACTGCAACTTAAGCGTACACATGGCAGCGGCATAGCATCCGGCTTCCTGATAAGAAACTCCCTTATTGCGCATATACAAGTATCCCACCATATAGGTATCTCCACATCCGGTGGCATCTACAATATGCAGTGCCGGGTAAGCGGGAATCTCGTAAAATTGTCCGTTAGAATAAATCAATGAACCTTTATCTCCCAGCGTCAGCAATACTTCTTTGACGCCCCAGTCTGCAATCAGCAAGGCAGCCTCGCGAGGCTCTGTGCACCCGGTAAGAACTTCCATTTCAGCTTCGTTGGCTTTTAGAATGTGGATGTGTTTCAAGGCTTCTTTTTTCTCTGGCCAATCTACGGGCAATACATCATTATGTTCTACCTTGCGGAGGAAACCTTGTACATCAACAGAAAGCAGGGCTTTTTGAGACAGATATTTAATAACATCCAATGAAAAATCATCAGCCAATAAGCTACCCAAATGAATAATCTGGGCGTTAATATCTTGCAACCCTTCCACGGTAAACGGATCAGCTTTTGCGGTAACTCGTTGGGTACGTTCATTTTGATTATTCCCGTAGATATTCTCAAAGCACACAGAGTGGGTGCTGGGCAGAACTTTCACATCAATACCTTCTTTTTTTATATCTTCCACAACCCCCATGTCTGAATCAGCTAAGGCTGTTACTAATAGAAAGTCATCTACACTCAAATGTTTGATGGCATGTGCGAAGTAGAAAGATGTGCCTCCCGGCATATTGACAGTGCTCTTTGGTGTAACTATTTTATCTTGAGTAATATATCCAATACAGCATAAGTTGTGTGTGCTCATATTTATTGTTTTCTCTTTTTTAGTATGATTGTAACCTCTGTTTATTGGCTGCAAAGATAATGATTTATAGTTTATCTATGAGCATGAAAAATAAGAATAGGACAGGAGGCGTAGTCAATTTATAAGTCTTCTTCTATTTAAATATAACAAATTCTATCAAAATGATTTTAAAAAACAACGATTTATAATTGCTTTTTAGTCTCAGATTTGTTATATTGGAACAGAATATAAAATGGGGGTACTAAAAAGTCCTGACCCACAGGCAAAGAATATGAGAATACAATTTGAAATCAAAGAGCATCTATCAGAGATTATCAATGAAATCCTGAATAGTGAAAAATGGGTGACTGCCGTGAAGGAAGATTTTTCTGGTAGAAAATTGGTGGTCATTCGTGACCAGAATTATTCTTTAGAGGCCACTATTGAGATCTTTACCAGTGAAATTATTATAAAAACAGCTTGGTCAAGTTATTCCTATCGTCTGTTTATGATGGGGAATCGCGTTTGGTGTGAGTATAATGGTGCTTATCGTGGATTGTTGGAACAAAAGTTACTGCCTACCATTACTCCCAAAGAGAGTCTGCTGGATTCTGAAGTATTGGATAGTTCTCTCTATGGAGGCGAGAAGCGTAAATTGAGGGAATATGCAGAAGATAATGTGAAATTGAAGAAATTCCGTCGGGAGAATTTTAATGAAAATCGTAGTGGATTGGCTACATTCGACCATCCTAAGAAGGTGTATGATGAGTTTATTAAAGAAGACTATATCGCTCCATCCTCTGAGGAATGAGAATTCGCTTTAGAAAGTACAAACCGCGATCTTAATCGTTTTCTAATTCGCCAAAGACCAATGTATTTGTGTTGCAAATAGATTAGTTGTTTGTTGGCGGAATTCAATCAGTGTGTCCTTAACTTTGCCCAGAATCATTCTTGCCTTTGCGATGTGTCATTGTAAGATTCTTGTCAGGCGTCTCATTCAGTACTCTCATTTCTTTGAACCGTATTTTCAGACTTTGAAATAAAGTGTTTCATTAGTTGAAACACTTTATTTCAAGCAAGTGAACGGTTTGTTTCAATAGATAGAAACGGTTTATTCTCTATATTGAAATAGACTGTTTTTCTAGTATTGAACACTTTGTTCAATACTAAGGACGATAGTAAAATGCAATCAATATGTAGATGTGTCAAGTAGACTAGCAAGTGCAGGCAAAAGGTTATCTCAGTTTCAAGAGTAAGTTTGCTTTTCTTTCTTTAAATCCTTACCTTTGCATTTTTTTATGTTATTATGAATCTTCGAATTGAATCTAAAGATATTATTGATGCTTACAGCACCCCTATCGTTCAGCAGACATCGTTTTGGTCCAAAGTAAAGGAACGTTTGGGAATGAATTCTTGTGCTTTTGAATTTTCTGTCCGAAACAGTGACATTTACTCTGAAGTGGGTGGCTTTTCGTACACCCATGCTGACTTTATCATGTTTTTCCAATACCTTAATGATAAAGATTATCTTGCCTATATTCCCTATGGCCCGGAGACTGAACCTTCGGAAATAAACCAAGGCGCATTCTTGGAAGAATTGTCGGAAATGTTAAAGTCTTATTTGCCCAAACATTGCATATCCTTGCGTTATGACTTGAATTGGGAGTCTCACTGGTGTAGAGAGGAAGATTTTGATGCTGAAGGCAATTGGCTTGGTTTGCCTAGAAAAGAATTTCAGGAAATAAAATTGAATTATGGCACCTGCAATCACAATTTAAGGAAAGCCAATACCAATATTCTGCCGGCCAATACGATTGTTCTTGACTTAACGCAAGATGAAACCACTCTGCTGAATCGTATGAAGCCGAAACCTCGCTATAATATTCGATTGGCTCTTCGTAAGGGGGTTGACGTGAGATCTGTGGGGATAGAAGGATTGGAAACGTGGTATGACCTTTATACGGAAACGGCTTTAAGAAATGGGCTGTATCTGAATGATATTCACTATTTCCGCAATGTGTTTGCTTCGAAAATGGATTGTCAGGACAGTAGCGTCAATGTAAAATTGATGATTGCCTATTATGATGATGTTCCGCTGGCAGCCATGTTCTTGGTACTTTCCGCACATCGTGCCACGTATCTTTACGGAGCTTCTTCTTCAATGATGCGTAATGTGATGCCTACTTATGCTCTTCAGTGGAAAGCGATACAAATTGCTAAAGAAAATAATTGTTGTGAATATGATATGTTTGGAATTGCTCCCACTCCAAATCCCTCTCATCCCATGCACGGTCTTTATAAATTTAAGCACGGTTTCGGAGGAAAAATCTTTCATCAACTTGGTTGCTGGGATTATCCAATAGAGGAAGAAAAATATAATTATTTTACAGCTTGTGAAATGAATATGCAAGGATATTATTCCTCTTCTTCAAGCCGCCGGGGCTAAAAGAAGAGGCAATGGTCAAGAGTGGCCTGATTTGTTTTAATTTGGTTATCTCATTGTTTTTTACTATCTTTGCAAAGTTGCAGGCGAGAACTGTTGTTTTTAAAGGTTTAAATTCTATTTTTTATCATTGCGCATTGGATACTTTTCATCCTTTCTTAAAACCGCATAAGTCCTGCTCCAGAAGTCATTCTTATTAATCAGCATCGGACATTTTCTTTTGCTCAAAACATCGCTTTATGTGACATGAAGAATGTTTGTTGCTGCCGTCATTTTTGATGGCAATAAATTTCGTTTAGCCTTTCATGTTTTCGCGATAATGAATTCCGGCTGAATGTAAATTCCGTTTTTTAAGATAATCTTTCTAAAGGTTTCGTACTACCGTCATTGTGTCATAAACGGTCAGTAATTATTTTTCAATCTCAACTTCTAGGCGAGTTTGAGAATGAAACGACTCTGAAAGTCCTTCGCTTACCTGGACGATTTTTTGCAGATGCCAACAATCGAACTATACCATTCAATATAAATATAAGATATTATTAAAAATTTATGGATAAGAATATAATTGAAATTAAAAAACTATTCCTGATCTTCGGTCGTGAAAGGAATAAAGCTTTTAGGATGCTGATGAGCGGAAAATGTAAAAATGAGATATTGAAAGAATCTGGGTGTACTATTGCGGTAAATAACGTAAATTTGTCCATAAAAAAAGGAGAAATCTTTGTGATCATGGGACTGTCTGGTAGCGGTAAGTCCAGTTTGATCCGATGCATCAACCGACTGAACAAACCTACATTTGGGAAAATATTAATTAATGGTCGGGATATAGCCAAAGCCACCGAAGAGGAGTTACGCTCCATTCGCAGAAAGGAACTGGCCATGGTTTTCCAGCATTTCGGATTGCTTCCTCATTACACTGTATTGCAAAATATTGCTTTTGGGTTGGAATTGCAAAATATAGAAAAGAAAGAACGTGAACAGAAATCTTTGGAAAGTATGCGTCTTGTGGGCTTAAATGGTTATGAAAATCAAATGGTTAACGAGCTTTCGGGCGGTATGCAACAACGGGTGGGATTGGCGCGTGCTTTGGCCAATGATCCGGCAGTATTGCTGATGGACGAGGCGTTCTCAGCTCTCGATCCTCTGATACGAGTACAGATGCAGGACGAGTTGTTAGCTTTGCATTCAAAGATGAAAAAGACTATCTTATTCATTACGCACGATTTAGAAGAAGCCATCAAACTGGGAGATCGTATTGCAATCATGCGTGATGGAGAAATACAACAGATAGGTACTTCCGAAGAAATTTTGACCGAACCGGCCAATGACTATGTGAAGTGTTTTGTGGAGAATGTAGATCGAAGCAGAATCGTCACAGCTTCATCCATCATGGCAGATAAGCCTTTAGTGGCAAGGTGGGGCAAGGAAGGACCGGAGGTGCTGATTCGGAAAATGAAGGAGCGAAAACTCACAGTGCTTCCTGTAGTCGATGCAGATGGCATATTGATGGGGGAAGTCCGATTGAAAGATCTGGTTCGACTTCGTAAAGAACGGGTGCTGACTATTGATTCTGTTGTACGAAATGAAGTTCATTCAGTATTGGGCGACACGGTGGTAGAGGATATCTTGCCATTAATGACCCAAACTAATTCTCCCATCTGGGTGGTCAATGAAAATCGTGAATTTGAAGGGGTAGTGCCATTGTCATCACTGATCATCGAAGTGACGGGAAAGGATAAAGGAGAAATTAAAGAAATCATTCAAAATGCAATAGAATTATGATTAAGATAGGAGAATATATTGAAATAGCAGTGGAGTGGCTGACTGAACATGGTGCTTCGTTTTTTGACTGGTTAAGTATAGGTGTAGAAGGTGTGATTGACGGAATTTTATTTGTTTTGACAGGAGTACCTTTTTATCTATTAATACCGGCACTTACAGTTCTGGCATGGTATAAAAGTGGTAAGGGAACGGGAATCTTCACTCTTTTGGGATTGTTCCTTATCTATGGTATGGGATTTTGGGAAGAAACGATGCAGACTTTGGCTTTGGTGATTTCTGCCACTAGTATGGCCTTGTTATTGGGTATCCCTTTGGGCATTTGGATGGCTAACAGTAATCGTTGCAATAAAACCCTGCAACCTTTGCTTGATTGTATGCAAACCATGCCTGCCTTTGTTTATTTAATACCGGCGGTATTATTCTTTGGTTTGGGAACTGTGCCGGGTGCTTTTGCTACCGTTGTTTTTGCTTTACCTCCTGTCGCTCGTCTTACGTCATTGGGTATTAGACAGGTTCCAAAAAGTGTGGTAGAAGCGGCAAAATCTTTTGGAGCCACGCCTCGCCAATTGTTATTTAAAGTAGAACTTCCATTAGCATTACCGACTATATTAACCGGTATTAATCAAACGATTATGATGTCTCTTTCCATGGTAGTAGTTTCTGCCATGATTTCTGCCGGAGGTTTGGGTGAGGTCGTATTGAAAGGAATTACCCAAATGAAGATAGGTCTCGGCTTTGAAGGAGGTATTGCCGTGGTCATCTTGGCGATTGTGCTTGACCGTATCACTCAAGGAGTGGCACGAAGAAAATAAAAGGGTCTAAACCAAGGAAAGGAAGAGATGAAGATAAACAAAATAAGTTTTTTTATAGTATGGCTTGCAGGTGTGATGATATTCACCTCATGCGGGCACTTGTCTGATAATAAAATACGTATTGCCTACACCAATTGGGCGGAAGGTATAGCAGTGACTTATCTGGCAAGAGAAATATTGGTAGAACAAGGATATCAGGTAGAACTATTGAATGCCGACGTAGCACCTATCTTTGCTTCATTGGCACGTGCGAAAGCGGATGTGTTTATGGATAGTTGGTTGCCTGCGACTCATGCTGATTATTTCAAGAAGTATGACGGCAAGCTGGAATTTTTGGGACAGGTCTATGATAGTGCTCGTATCGGGTTGGTTGTGCCAGATTATGTACCCATTCAGACGATCGAGGAATTGAATCAACATACCGAGCGATTCTCTGGCGAAATAGTGGGTATTGATGCCGGCACTGGCATTATGAAACATACAGAAAGAGGAATCTTGGAATATGGTTTGGATTATGAATTGATGATTTCAAGCGGACCTGCCATGACTGCCTTACTGAAAAAAGCCATAGACCGAGGAGAATGGATTGTGGTTACCGGATGGACTCCTCATTGGATGTTTGACCGTTTTAATCTAAAAGTACTGGCAGATTCCAAGAATATTTATGGTACATCCGAAAGCATACATGCTATTGCTCGTAAAGGCTTCAGCGAGCAATATCCTTTGGTTGCTTCTTTGTTAGGAAACATTCATTTATCAGATTCAGAAATAGGCTCTTTAATGCGGGCTATAGAAGAAACACGCGGCACAGAAAAAGACGTCGTCCGCCAATGGGTGTCAGAACATAGAAAGTTAGTAGATAGTTGGATTCCTGAAATGAAGAAGAAATAATCGTATGCTGTAATGATGGAGTACATCCCGTTAACTTTCAATTAAAACGTATCGGTGAGGAAGCATGAACTTTACAACGATCATAAAATACACTTCTCCTTTATGTTTGTTTACAAAAACAGGTTGAGGCAGAAGGATAGAAGATATAAAAAGACAAAGCTCTGAAATTTCAATATTTCAGAGCTTTGTCTTAATTAATTGTTTTTGCGGTGCGTACGGGACTCGAACCCGTGACCCCATGCGTGACAGGCATGTATTCTAACCAACTGAACTAACGCACCATTTTTTTATTCTCTTGCGAGGCCATCTCTCTCGATTGCGGTTGCAAATGTAGGCATTTCTTTTAAACCTGCAATAGCTCTCATCAGTTTTTTTTAGATGTTTTTCTTGGCTGCTTCATTATCCTCTCATAGTGAGAGGATTGTGTAAATAAAAGATATTGCAGTTTAATATTTATTTAGATTTAAGTTTTTCGGTGGTTATAATGCTCGTTAGAGTACCTCTTTTTGGAGAAAACGAAACATTTTGAGCTTACTTTTAAACTTCTTGTTTGAAAAGTTTATTCTTTTGCAATAAATTGTTATTTTTGCGAACTCTAAGCGAGGATGTTACAAATAAGAACATAGTAAAAAACAAGATTTTAAAATGATGAAAACAGCCAAACTGCTACTTCATTGCCTCGACAAACCGGGGATATTGGCAGAAGTAACAGACTTTATAACGGTGAATAAAGGTAATATTATCTATTTAGATCAATATGTAGACCATGTAGAGAATATTTTTTTTATGCGTATTGAATGGGAACTGACCGATTTTCTGGTGCCTCAAGAAAAAATAGAAGATTATTTCGCTACTTTATATGCACAGAAATATGACATGAACTTCCGACTGTATTTTTCGGACACGAAGCCTCGCATGGCCATTTTTGTTTCGAAGATGTCGCATTGCTTGTTCGACTTATTGGCGCGTTATACGGCAGGGGAATGGAATGTGGAAATACCCCTTATTATCAGTAATCATCCCGATTTACAACACGTTGCAGAACGTTTTGGTATTCCTTTCTATCTTTTCCCTATTACTAAAGAAACAAAGGCTGAACAGGAACAAAAAGAAATGGAATTGCTGACTAAATATAAGGTGAATTTTATCGTATTGGCACGTTATATGCAGGTCATTTCGGAACAAATGATTAATACATACCCCAATCGTATTATAAATATTCATCATTCTTTCCTCCCGGCATTTGTGGGTGCAAGACCTTATCATGCAGCCTTTGAACGAGGTGTGAAGATCATAGGAGCTACGAGTCATTATGTTACTACGGAATTGGATGCAGGCCCCATCATCGAACAGGATGTCGTTCGCATTACTCATAAAGATACAGTGAGTGATCTGGTGAATAAAGGGAAAGACTTGGAAAAAATAGTTCTTTCTCGTGCTGTTCAAAAACATATTGAACGTAAAGTATTGGCGTATAAGAATAAAACGGTGATTTTTAATTAATCATCACAAATAAATAGCTAATGAAAATTGCTGTTATAAAGTATAATGCAGGCAATATCCGTTCGGTGGATTATGCATTGAAGCGCTTAGGGGTGGAGGCTGTTATAACAGCCGATAAAGCTGTATTGCGTGCGGCTGATAAAGTCGTATTTCCTGGCGTCGGCGAAGCTGAAACTACGATGAATCACCTTCGTACAAATGGAATGGATAAACTGATAAAAGAGTTGCGTCAACCGGTATTAGGCATATGTCTGGGAATGCAGTTGATGTGCCGCCACTCGGAAGAAGGTGATGTCGATGGCCTTGGGATTTTTAATGCCGATGTGAAACGTTTTGTTTCCTGCAGACGTGAAGATAAAATTCCTCATATGGGATGGAATGCCATTATGCAGACAAAAAGTGACTTGTTCAAAGGCTTTACAAAAGAAGAATTTGTTTACTTTGTGCATAGTTTTTATGTTCCGATCAATGATTATACGATTGCTGTAACAGATTATACACTCCCGTTTAGCGCTGCTTTGCATAAAGATAATTATTATGCAACACAATTTCATCCAGAGAAGAGTGGAAGTATAGGAGAACGCATTTTGCAGAACTTCTTGAATCTGTAAACAAGGAATCTCCTTATCTTGCGTTAGTAGAGAATTTAATTGTAAATAAAAACAATAAAATGATAGAACTGATACCCGCCATTGACATTATCGAAGGGAAATGTGTACGACTTTCTCAAGGTGATTATGACAGTATGAAAGTATATAATGAGAATCCGGTGGAAGTAGCCAAAGAATTGGAAGCTCACGGTATTCGTCGGCTTCATGTGGTTGATTTGGATGGGGCCGCTTCGCATCACGTGGTAAATTATCGCACGCTAGAACAGATTGCTTCACGTACTTCCTTGGTTATTGATTTTGGAGGGGGGGTGAAGAGTGATGAAGATTTGGTCATTGCTTTTGAAAGTGGAGCACAAATGGTGACGGGTGGAAGTATTGCTGTGAAGAATCCCGAAAAATTCTGCCGTTGGCTTCAAATGTATGGCTCGGAGAAGATTATTCTCGGTGCAGATGTGAAGGATTACAAGATCGCCGTTAATGGTTGGAAGGACGAAAGTGCTTGTGAATTATTCCCTTTTCTCAGAAAATTTGTAGAGAAAGGAATAAAAAAGGTGATTTGTACGGATATTCATTGTGACGGAATGTTACAAGGACCTTCCTCTACTCTGTATAAAGAAATATTAGAGCAATATCCGGAACTCTATCTCATTGCCAGCGGTGGAGTGAGTTGTGCTGATGATATACGTTTGTTGGAAGCATCTGGCGTACCTGCTGTTATTTTTGGTAAGGCTTTGTACGAAGGACGTATCAGTCTGAAGGAATTAGAAAGCTTTATTTAAACTGTACTTTAATAAAGAGTTTGCAACTTAACTTATAATCTTAAAAAACTAGTGTTAGCGAAAAGAATTATTCCCTGCCTGGATATTAAAGATGGGCAGACAGTAAAAGGAATCAACTTTGTGAATTTGCGTCAGGCAGGTGATCCGGTTGAGTTGGCACGTGCTTATAGTGAGCAAGGGGCTGACGAATTAGTATTTCTGGACATCACTGCTAGCTTTGAAGAGCGAAAGACTTTTACTGAATTGGTGAAGCGTATTGCTGCCAATATCAATATTCCTTTTACCGTAGGTGGGGGAATTCATGAGTTAAATGACGTGGACCGTCTTTTGAATGCCGGAGCAGATAAAATTTCAATTAACTCTTCTGCCATCCGCCGTCCTGAGTTGATAGACGAAATTGCCAAACATTTTGGATCGCAAGTATGCGTATTGGCTGTAGATGCCAAGCAAACAGAAGAAGGTTGGTGGTGTTATTTGAACGGAGGACGTATAAAAACAGATCAAGAGCTTTTTTCTTGGACGAAAGAGGCACAGGAGCGAGGAGCTGGAGAAGTACTTTTTACTAGTATGGATCATGATGGAGTCAAAACCGGATATGCTAATGAAGCTCTTGCGACCTTGGCAGAAAGCCTCTCGATACCTATTATCGCATCGGGCGGGGCGGGAACGAAAGAACATTTTCGTGATGTGTTTCTGAAAGGGAAAGCAGATGCTGCGTTGGCAGCCAGTGTTTTTCACTTCGGAGAAATTAAAATTCCCGATTTAAAATTGTATCTTTGCACCCAAGGAATTGCGATGAGAAGATAAGAGGAATTTAGGCTTGGATGATTTGCGATTGAGATTCCTCAAAATGTCGCATGGATATCCAATCATTAAAATAATAATATAAATCGTAAGTCGTAAATAGCTAAATTATAATTAGAATGTTGGATTTTGATAAGATGAACGGACTTGTTCCGGCAATTATACAGGATGCAGATACTGCTAAAGTATTGATGCTGGGCTTCATGAACCAAGAAGCTTATGATAAAACAGTAGAAACGGGGAAAGTTACTTTCTTCAGCCGTACAAAAAAACGTCTTTGGACGAAAGGAGAGGAAAGTGGTTGTTTCTTGAATGTTGTTTCTATGAAAGAAGATTGCGACAAGGATACTCTGTTGATTCAGGTACATCCTGTAGGTCCGGTTTGCCATACTGGTACGGATACTTGCTGGGGTGAAAAAAATGAAGCATCCGTTTGGTTCTTGAAACTTCTTCAAGACTTCATAGAACAACGGCATAAAGAAATGCCTGAGGGCTCTTATACAACCAGCTTATTTGAATCTGGCGTCAATAAGATGGCACAAAAAGTAGGGGAAGAAGCCGTCGAGACTGTGATTGAAGCTTGTAACGGAACGGATGAACGTCTGCTGTATGAAGGAGCAGATTTGCTGTATCATCTTATTGTGCTGCTTACCTCAAAGGGTTACCGAATTGAGGATCTCATCCATGAATTGGAAGAACGGCACAGTGCAAATTGGAAGAAACACTGAATTGTTAAAAAATAAATAGTAAAGTGAGCGAAGCGCTGATAAAATATAAAGACGTAGAAATTAACCAGCAAGAGCTGTGCGTGCTGAAGGATGTGAATCTGAAACTTCACAAAGGCGAGTTCGTGTATTTGGTTGGCAAAGTAGGCTCGGGTAAAACCAGCTTATTGAAAACGTTTTATGGGGAATTGGATATTGCAGCGGGAGAAGCCGAAGTACTGGGGTATGATATGCTTCATGTAAAGCGTAAACATATTCCGCAATTGCGTCGCAAGCTTGGTATTATTTTTCAAGATTTTCAGTTGCTTACCGACCGTACGATTTATGATAATCTTGATTTTGTACTTCGGGCTACCGGATGGAAAAACAGAGGAGAGATTAAAGACCGTATAGAGGAAGTCCTGACGTTAGTGGGTATGAGTAATAAGGGGTATAAATTGCCTAATGAACTTTCGGGTGGTGAGCAGCAACGAATTGTGATTGCGCGTGCTGTTCTCAATTCTCCGGATATTATTTTGGCAGATGAGCCTACGGGGAATTTAGATGTGGAGACAGGGCGTGCTATTACAGGCTTGTTACATGACATCAGTGAAGCGGGTGCCTTAGTTGTGATGACTACGCATAATTTGCAGCTGCTCCGTGAATTTCCAGGGAAGGTGTATCGCTGCACAGATCATCTAATGATGGATGCCACAGCAGAATATGCAATGCCTGCGTCTATAGAAGAGTGATAAGTAAATTATATAACAATTTTAATACAGGAACGAAAATGAAAGTTTTAAAGTTTGGAGGTACTTCAGTAGGTTCGACTCAGAGAATAAAAGAAGTAGCCAAATTGATTACCGATGGTGAACGTAAGATTGTGGTTCTCTCTGCTATGTCGGGTACCACAAACACATTGGTTGAAATTTCGGACTATCTGTACAAGAAAAATCCGGAAGGTGCCAACGAGATTATCAATAAGTTGGAATCAAAATATCGCCAGCATATTGATGAACTTTTTGCTACTCCGGAGTACAAACAGAAAGGTCGTGAACTAATCAAATCTCATTTTGACTATATCCGTTCTTACACTAAAGATCTCTTCACTTTGTTTGAAGAAAAAGTGGTGTTGGCTCAAGGCGAGTTGATTTCTACTGCCATGATGAACTATTATTTGCAAGAATGTGGAGTGAACTCTGTGTTACTTCCGGCTTTAGAATATATGCGTACGGATAAAAATGCTGAACCTGATCCTGTTTATATCAAAGATAAACTACAAGCACAGTTAGAATTGCATCCCAATGCTGATATCTACATCACGCAAGGTTATATTTGCCGCAACGCCTATGGAGAGATTGATAATTTGCAACGTGGGGGGAGTGACTATACGGCTTCATTGATTGGTGCTGCTATTAATGCTTCCGAGATTCAGATCTGGACGGATATAGACGGCATGCACAATAATGACCCTCGTATTGTGGATAAAACAGACCCGGTGCGTCATCTTCATTTTGAAGAAGCCGCTGAGTTGGCGTATTTTGGTGCAAAAATTTTGCATCCTACTTGCATCCAACCTGCTAAGTATGCTAATATTCCTGTGCGTTTGCTTAATACCATGGATGCTACTGCTCCGGGTACATTGATTTCAAATGATACGGAAAAAAGTAAGATCAAAGCTGTAGCTGCGAAGGATAATATTACAGCGATCAAGATTAAATCCAGTCGTATGTTGCTAGCACATGGTTTCTTGCGTAAAGTATTTGAAATCTTCGAAAGCTATCAAACCTCTATCGACATGATTTGTACTTCCGAGGTGGGTGTGTCTGTCTCTATCGATAATGTGAAACATCTGAATGAAATTCTGGATGATTTGAAAAAATACGGTACAGTGACTGTAGATAAGGATATGTGTATTATCTGCGTAGTAGGAGACCTTGAATGGGAGAATGTAGGCTTTGAAGCGAAAGCATTGGATGCTATGCATGATATTCCTGTGCGTATGATTTCATTTGGCGGAAGTAACTATAATATATCTTTCCTTATCCGTGAATGTGATAAAGGAAAGGCTTTGCAGGCGCTTAGCGATAGGTTGTTCAATGGACGATAAATAAGTGTAGAATTAGTTTTTAAGGTATGAAAGGAACATTTCCTATTAATAGATTTCGTGAGTTGCGTACTCCTTTCTATTATTATGATACAAAGCTATTGCGCGATACACTCTCTTGCATTCGTACAGAAGTGGCTAAGTATGACAACTATTCGGTACATTATGCAGTGAAAGCAAATGCTAACTCCAAAGTTTTGACCATCATTCGTGAGAATGGATTGGGAGCTGATTGTGTGAGTGGCGGAGAGATTCGCGCCGCAGTCAAAGCTGGCTTTCCTGCTGATAAGATTGTTCTTGCTGGAGTAGGCAAGGCAGATTGGGAAATAAACTTGGGGCTGGATTATAATATATTTTGCTTCAATGTAGAGTCTGCTCCAGAGTTGGAAGTCATTAATGAATTGGCAGCAGCCAAAGGTAAAGTTGCTAATGTGGCTTTCCGAATCAATCCTAATGTAGGTGCACACACTCATGCTAATATTACTACCGGACTAGCTGAAAATAAGTTCGGTATTAGTTTGCAGGATATGGATCATGTGATTGATATGACTCAGGAGATGAAGAATGTTAAATTCATTGGATTACATTTCCACATCGGTTCGCAGATTCTAGATATGGGGGATTTTATGGCTCTGTGCAATCGTATCAATGAATTGCAGGATAAACTAGAGATGCGTCGTATTCGTATTGAACATATCAATGTAGGTGGTGGTTTGGGTATTGATTACGCACACCCCAACCGTCAAGCAATTCCTGATTTTAAAAAGTATTTTAACACCTATGACGAGCACTTGAAGTTGCGCCCTTACCAGACGCTTCATTTTGAACTGGGACGCTCTGTTGTAGGTCAGTGTGGTTCTCTTATTTCGCGCGTGCTCTATGTTAAAGAGGGTGCCAATAAGCAATTTGCTATTTTGGATGCGGGAATGACAGAACTTATACGCCCAGCGCTCTATCAAGCGTTTCATAAAATAGAGAATATTACTTCAGATGCTCCGGTACAGACTTATGATGTGGTAGGCCCTATTTGTGAGTCTTCTGATGTCTTTGGAAAAGCCATTGACCTCAATACAGTGAAACGTGGTGATTTCATTGCTCTTCGTTCTGCCGGTGCTTATGGCGAAATCATGGCTTCGAGTTATAATTGTCGCGAATTGCCTCAAGGATATACTTCAGAAGAACTGGTGTGATAAGGATTGCCTACAGCTTTTTTATTGGTAAAATTATTTGTGTTTTATTATATAAAAAATGTTAGTGAATGAACAATGTAGGCGTATTGTTGTTACTTTTGTAATGATTTCAATTTAACTAATAAATACGATTATGATTACAGAAAAATTACAGAATGCAATTAATGGGCAGATTACGGCTGAGTTGTGGTCTTCAAATCTTTATTTGGCAATGTCTTTCTATATGGAGAAAGAAGGTTATTGTGGGATGGCTTCTTGGTTGAAGAAACAATCTTCAGAAGAAAAAGGACACGCTTGTGAATTGGCATCCTATGTTATTAAGCGTGGTGGTAAAGCTAAATTAGATAAGATCGATGTTGTACCCAATGATTTCGGAACTCCATTGGAAGTATTTGAACAGGTATATGAGCATGAATGCCATATTTCTAAGATGATAGACAATCTCGTAGATGTAGCTGCTGTAGAAAAGGATAAAGCTTCTCAAGATTTCTTGTGGGGATTTGTTCGTGAACAAGTAGAAGAAGAAGCTAGTGCTGCTGATATTGTAGATATGATTAAGAAAGCTGGCGCTGCTGGTATCTTCTTTGTTGATGCAAGATTAGGAGAGCGCAAGTAAACTTTTTATATAAAAAAAGCAAAGAGGGTGTGTCAGTTTTGGCACACCCTCTTTTGTGATTTTAAATTTGATGTCTGAAAATTACTTTAATACACCTAGCTCTTTTCCTACTTTAATGAAAGCAGCAATACATTTATCGAGATGATCTTTTTCGTGACCTGCAGAAATCTGGACACGGATGCGTGCTTGATCTTTCGGAACAACCGGGTAATAGAATCCGGTTACGTAAATCCCTTCTTCTTGCATGCGGGTTGCGTAGATCTGAGATAATTTAGCATCATATAGCATGACGGCACAAATAGCACTTTGCGTTGGTTTGATATCAAAACCGGCAGCCGTCATTTTGTCAAGGAAATAGTTTACATTGTTTATTAACTTATCATGTAGGGTATTGCTCTCTTTCAACATTCTGAAGACTTCTAAACTAGCACCAATGATGCCTGGAGCTAATGAATTGGAAAATAAGTAAGGACGGCTACGTTGACGCAGCAAGGCAATGATTTCTTTACGTCCCGTAGTGAATCCTCCCAAAGCGCCACCGAAAGCTTTACCTAAAGTACCGGTATAAATATCTACTCGTCCGTAAGTATTGTACAGTTCACTAACTCCATGTCCTGTAGAACCTACTACACCGGCAGAGTGAGATTCATCTACCATAACCAATGCATCGTATTTCTCCGCAAGATCACAAATTTGGTCCATCGGAGCTACATTACCGTCCATAGAAAAAACACCATCTGTAACAACAATACGGAAGCGTTGAGCTTGAGCCTCTTGCAGGCATCTTTCGAGATCTGCCATGTCGGCATTAGCATAGCGATAGCGCTTGGCTTTACAAAGGCGTACGCCGTCAATAATAGAAGCATGATTCAAAGCGTCGGAGATAATGGCATCTTCTTCGGTGAAAAGAGGTTCGAATACGCCACCGTTGGCATCGAAACAAGCAGCATAAAGAATCGTGTCTTCAGTTTTGAAGTAATCGGAGATGGCAGTTTCCAATTCTTTGTGAATATCTTGCGTTCCACAAATGAAACGTACGGACGACATTCCATAACCGCGGTGCTCCATTATTTTTTGTGCTGCAGCAATTAGGTTGGGATGGTTCGATAGACCCAAATAATTATTCGCACAAAAGTTTAGTACTTCTTTGCCTTTCACCTTAATGGCAGCTTGTTGTGCACTTTCAATCAGTCGTTCTTCTTTGTAGAGTCCGGCTTCTTTAATTTCAGCAAGTGTTTTGTTGAGATAATCTTTCATTTTACCGTACATAGTGATTTAATATTTAATGGTGATGTATGTAAAGAACATGCTTTGCAAAGGACATGATTTTTATTGAAATAAACAATTTCTTTTTGATAGAAAAATGAAAAAAAAGTGTGTATATTTGCGCTTTAATACAAACGAACACCTTATAAATAAGTCGAATGAAAAATATTTTGGTAATTGGAGCTACTGGGCAGATAGGCTCAGAGCTTACATTGGAGTTGCGTAAACGTTATGGAGATGATCATGTTGTAGCTGGATACATTCCGAGTGCTATGCCTAAGGGTGAGTTGAAAGCATCAGGGCCTTCGGCCATTGCCGATGTTACAGATCGTCAGTCGATTGAAGTGGTTGCACGACAATTTAAAATTGATACAATATACAATCTGGCTGCTTTGCTTTCTGTAGTTGCTGAAAGTCGTCCGGCAATGGCATGGAAAATAGGCATTGACGGGCTATGGAATGTGCTGGAAGTAGCACGTGAATACAACTGTGCTGTATTTACTCCAAGCTCTATCGGCTCATTCGGAGAAGATACCCCACATATAAAGACACCGCAAGATACAATTCAACGTCCTCGTACGATGTATGGCGTAACAAAAGTAACTACTGAATTGTTAAGTGATTATTATTATACAAAATATGGAGTAGATACCCGGGCAGTACGCTTTCCGGGAATTATTTCGAATGTAACCCCTCCGGGTGGTGGTACAACTGATTATGCAGTGGATATATTTTATTCTGCCGTAAAAGGAGAGAGTTTTGTATGTCCTGTGAAGGCTGGAACTTATATGGATATGATGTATATGCCTGATGCGATAAATGCAGCAATTTCTTTAATGGAAGCGGCTCCAGCCAGATTGAAACATCGCAATGCATTTAACATCGCTTCTATGAGTTTTGATCCGGAACAAATTTACCTGGAAATAAAGAAGCATGTACCCGATTTTGAGATGACATATAATATAGATCCGTTGAAACAAGCTATTGCCGATAGTTGGCCAGATTCTTTAGATGATACTTGTGCTCGTGAAGAGTGGGATTGGCAACCACAGTACAACTTGGAATCAATGACTGAAGATATGCTTGAAAAATTAAGAGCTAAATTAAAAAAGTGACCGTAAGGTCTGCAAAAGATGAAAAAAATATTATTGGGATTTTCATTACTCGTTTTACTCCTTTCATGTGGAGATAGAAAGACGAAGATGGATCCCTTTACTTCCATTACGGAAATGATGGATTCGATCAGCCATAGAGTTGACACGCTACAAGAAGCAGGGTCTAAAGAAGAACCGAAACCGATGGAGGCAGACGAATTGTTTGATGATTTTATCTTCAATTATGCTTCGGATGACGCCTTGCAAAGGCAGAGGACTATTTTTCCTTTGCCTTATTACAACGGAGATACTCCTTCTAAAATAGAAGAAAAGTTTTGGAAACATGACTATCTGTTTACAAAACAGAGTTATTACACTCTACTTTTCGACAAGGAAGAGGACATGGATATGGTGGGAGATACTGCATTGAAGTCTGTACAGGTAGAATGGATTTATCTGAAAACTCGTATGGTAAAAAAATATTATTTTCAGCGCAATAAAGGTATGTGGATGCTTGAAGCTATCAATTTACGTCAAATTGAAGAGGATGAAAATGAGGATTTTGTAGGTTTTTATACTCGTTTTGCTACTGATAGTCTATATCAAAATCGTCATATCTGTGACCCGTTACAATTTGTAACTATTGATCCGGATGATGAATTCTCAATATTAGAGACAACTCTTGATTTGAATCAGTGGTATGCTTTTCGTCCGGTGATGCCGATGGATAGATTGTCTAATGTTAATTATGGACAGAAGAACGAAGATTTGTCTAATACCAAAATACTAAAATTGAATGGTATTGGCAATGGCTTTTCCGTCATTTTCTATTTCCGAAAACGGGGTGGAGAGTGGGAAATGTATAAATACGAAGATACAAGTATTTAACTCTAGGCGCAGATTACATGGGTTTTACAGCTTTCATAGGAGAATATAACCTGTAAAACCCATGTAATCTGTGCCTAAATATATGTTTTTGCATAGGATTTAAAACAATGATGAATGATGAGATAAAAAAGATTCCTAATACATTTGGCA
Source organism: uncultured Bacteroides sp. (assembly GCA_945607605.1). GTDB lineage: Bacteria > Bacteroidota > Bacteroidia > Bacteroidales > Bacteroidaceae > Bacteroides. Next base: position 73,297 of record CALYZE010000004.1, on the reverse strand, counting down.
TTGATGTTTCAGCTTCAAGCTTCTTTGAATATCACTCAGAAGATGAATTACAAAAAAAGATTGAGACAGGAGGTATTAGTATGCCTTATCTGCATATCGGTAGTGGTAGTAATCTGTTATTTATAAAAGATTATGAAGGTACAGTACTTCATTCGCGAATTACAGAAATAGAAGTGATAGCGGAGAATGAAAATCAAGTGTCGGTGCGTGTTGGTGCGGGTATGATATGGGATGATTTTGTGGCATATTGTGTGGGAAAAGGCTGGTATGGGCTTGAAAACCTCTCATTGATACCCGGTGAAGTGGGAGCAAGTGCAGTGCAGAATATTGGAGCTTATGGTGTGGAAGTGAAGGACTTCATTACTTCTGTAGATACTATAAGCATTTTTGGGAAGAAGCGTGTTTTTCAAACGAGAGAATGTGAATATGCGTATCGGAAAAGTATCTTTAAACGTCCAGAAATGAAATCTGTGTTTGTGACTTATGTGACTTTCTGCTTATCGAAGAAAGAATCTTATACTTTGGATTACGGTACTATTCGTCAGGAATTAACAAAATATTCGATTGTAGATTTAGAAACACTACGCCGCGTGATTATTGAGATTCGTGAAAGTAAGTTGCCTGATCCGAAGATACTGGGTAATGCCGGAAGCTTCTTTATGAATCCTATAGTGTCTCGTGTTCGGTTTGAAGAGTTGCAGCGGCAATTTCCTTCCATGCCTCATTATGATATTGATGAAGAACGTGTAAAGATACCTGCTGGATGGATGATTGATCAGTGCGGATGGAAGGGTAAAGCATTAGGCCCTGCTGCTGTACATGATAAACAGGCATTAGTGCTCGTTAATCTGGGTGGTGCTACAGGTAGTGATATTGTAGCCTTGTCGGATGCTGTGAGAGCTTCAGTTTATGAAAAATTTCGGATTGAGATTTTTCCAGAAGTAAACTTTATATAATTCTGATTTGTTGATTATTGACTTCTTGTGGGCTCAGTGCCTTGATATTTATATACTTAATATTAACTTTCATGTTGCTAAGAATATTAGGAAGTGGGACTTCAACAGGCGTACCAGAAATAGGTTGCACTTGTCCTGTTTGCACTTCTAAAGATCCACGAGATAATCGCTTGCGCGCATCTTCAATCCTACACATTGATGATGCAGTGATATTGATTGATTGTGGTCCTGATTTTAGGAAACAAATGTTAGATATGCCTTCTTTTGAAAAGATTGATGGTGTGCTAATTACCCATGAACATTACGATCATGTGGGTGGATTGGATGATTTGCGCCCTTTCTGCCGTTTTGGGGAGATACCAGTTTATTCGGATGCTTATACGGCAGATCATTTGCGTGCGCGGATGCCTTATTGCTTCGTACATAAAACTTATCCAGGTGTTCCGCGTATCTATCTTCAAGAAGTGAAAGCCGGTATCCCTTTTTATATCCGCCAGACGAAAATACTACCTCTTCAAGTGATGCATGGTAAACTGCCCATATTGGGATACCGAATAGGAGAACGTTTGGGATATATTACAGACATGCTTACAATGCCGGAAGAATCTTATGAACAATTAAAAGGAGTGGATGTTTTGATTATAAATGCTTTGCGCTTACAGAAGCATACCACGCATCAAAACATCTCAGAGGCATTGGTTACTGCGGAGCGTATAGGTGCGAAGGAAACCTATTTTATTCATATGAGTCATCATGCAGGGACACATGCAGAGCTCAGTTCAAAGTTGCCATCTCATGTACACTTGGCTTATGATGGACTAGAAATAGTTTTCTAAACTTTTTGAAACATTTGTTTTGTTTTATTAGTAGAAAATGTTATTTTTGCCAAAAGTTGATGAACGAATGTCATGAAACTCCGACTCCTTATACGAATAGCCATCATTCTGTCCGTAGTACTCTTATGTACGGGTTTTGGTGTATATTCGTTTTTCCGCATGAATGCAGTGGAGAATCGGCATGATTTTAATCTTTATTCTTTGGTGCCACAAGATGCTATCTCTGTGCTTGAAACTGACCGTGTGGCAGATTTGGTAGAAGATATCAGTCAATTAAATTGTAGCAAAGACAATCACTATCTTTATGTATCTGAACTGTTTGTTTATCTGAAGGAATATTTATATACTTTGGTAGATGACACTCCACATGGATTGAGCAGGCAGATGAATAAAATGCTGATTAGCTTTCATGAACCAGACACGCCGTTGAACCAGGTTTTGTATTGCAATCTCGGCGCGGGTGATTATGAATTGGTGGAGTCTTTTATCCAAAAATATAGTTCCAGTAGTTTCCCTTCTAAATTTTTTGATTATGAAGGCGAAGAAATTCGGATTTATCCGATGGCAGATGGGAAGTTCCTAGCTACCTACTTTACTTCAGATTTTTTGGCTATCAGTTTTCAGAAACGCCTCATTGAACAAGTCATTGATGCACGTCGTGAAAAGAAGTCGTTGATGCATCTCCAGTCTTTTCGCATGATGCAGGCAGGTAAGCATGATAATGTTGCTGCTAAGGTGTATGTTCGTATGAAGAATGTGGATATGGGAAAACCTACAGATGGCATTCGTTTTCAAACCCGTTTAGGAAGCTGGGCTGAATTTGATCTGAAGTTTAATGAAGATGCTATTTACTGTTCTGGCATCAGTCATGGAGTAGATTCTACACAGACATTTGTCAATGCTTTGCGTTTGCAGAAACCAATAGAAGGTTTTCCAGGAGCGTATCTTCCGTCCACTACATTTTTCTATGATTGTTGGGCGTTTTCAGATAGGGAGGCGGTGCTCGATTTTACATCCCATCAAGAATATGCCAAGGCCACTTACTCTGATTATATCAAGCAACGGGATGAAGAATGGATTGCCTTTTTGAATGATTATGCGGGTGAAAGTGTGATGTCTTGCCTTTTTCAATCAAGGGATACCTTGAATAAGCTACCTCATGCTGTCATGAGTGTTCCAATAAGTGATGAACAAGCTGCTGAACGTAGGTTGCGATTTTTGTTAAATACTACACCTCGAGAAAAGAATGCGCCACCTGCGGGGCAAATTTATTCGGAGTATGCTAAGTACCCTAAAGCAAGAAGATTTAAACAATATGTATTGCCCCGGAATACTTTACTTACCCAAATGACCGGTATTACGGAGTCAGCACTTTATACTTATACTTGTTTTTATAGAGGACACTTGTTGTTGGCCCCTGATGCTACCAGTCTTTCTGCCTATATCGAAGCTCTAGAAAATGGGGATGTGTTGGATGGAACGCCGATGTATGAAGAAGGAATCAGAAGCGTGTCGCCGATCTATAATTTTGTGATGATGGTAGATATGGAAGAAATGTTACACCAGCCCGAAACATATGTGCGACTGATACCAAACTTTTTTTTCCGTCAGGCAAATTTTTTCCGCAATTTTATGCTTGCTGTGCAGTTTACCTATACGGAAGGTGTAGCTTATCCGAATATCGTACTACTTTATAAAGAAGGAAATCAAAATTCTTAATTACTATTATTGCTGTCCTTCTTTATCTACCGTCTCTTTTCTAAAATCCTACCGGATAAAAGTTTTTCCTTCTGATGAATAATTGCCTTTGTACCTATCATTCTTAAAAATAAAGGCTTTGTTTCTACAAATGAACTTCATTCCTAAGAACAAAAGTTAGATTCTAAATCTTTCTTGCATAGCAGGCAGCTTTGTGATGCAGAGAAAGCAAGAAAAGATTGTATAAACTAAAAAATGATTCTTATCCGCTAAAACTTTTTGAGCTAATATACTAAAGGGCTGTTTCCATTGGTTGGATTCAGCCCTTTATGGTTATTTGTAAGCGTCTAAACAAACAAGGCAACCATGGATCAAAGTACACATTTTAGCGGACAGCCGCTCTATGCAGTCATTATGCGTTTTGACTCCTTACGGGAGATCTTCACCTCTATGCTAGTCGAGGCTCGCAAGCTATCCCACTTACGCCTTGTTTCTTGTTGATGTTTTTTTATTTAGAAAGGTAGATCGTCCTTTGTATCTCCGGAAAGAAATTCCGGTGCAGCACTTGGTGCCGGAGGCGGTATGGGAGCCCCTGATGCGGATGCAGCTGCGCTGACACGTTCTACTTTCCATGCACGGATGCTGTTGAACCAGCGGTCTTGCCACTGACGTGCATCTATATCGAAGGAAACTGTAAGCTCTTCGCCCTCCTGAATGTTAAATTGCTCTATCTTATCTGCTCCAAAAACATCGAAGCACATTTTACGTGGATACTGACCATTGTCCTCAATTACATATTCTTGTGATTTCCACTCGTTACCAGTCTTAGATACTCCGCCTCTTTGCTGAAGTACAGCGATGATTTTTCCTGTAAATTCCATTGTTCTCTTTTTAAATAATGCCGCGAAGTTACAATATTTTAGTAATATAAGACGAATGTTCATCTGTTTTTTCTTTGTATTTCTTTGCTGTAGGGAATTCTTTTTTTAACTTTGTCCGTTACTTAATGAAAAGACAAAATAAAAACTTAAATATATAGATAATATGAAATTTATCGTTTCAAGTACTGCGCTCTCCAGCCATTTACAAGCCATTAGCCGAGTGATTAACTCGAAGAATACACTGCCTATTTTAGATTGTTTACTTTTTGAGTTGCAAGACGGAACTTTGACTGTGACTGTATCTGACAGTGAGACAACCATGGTTACTTCAGTCGAAGTCAATGAAAGTGATATGGACGGTCGTTTTGCTGTGACTGCCAAAAGTTTATTGGATGCATTGAAAGAGATTCCTGAGCAGCCATTAACTTTTGAAATTAATACTTCTTCTTTTGAAATTACAGTGCAGTATCAGAACGGTAAATATAGCCTAATGGGGCAGAATGCAGATGAATTCCCTCAGTCGGCCATGTTGGGAGATAATGCCGTGCGAGTGGAAATGGATGCACAAGTTTTGCTGGGAGGTATAAATCGTGCTATTTTCGCTACGGCTGATGATGAACTTCGTCCTGTAATGAATGGTGTCTATTTTGATATTACAACAGATGATATCACAATGGTTGCATCCGATGGTCACAAGTTGATACGTTGCAAGACTTTAGTTGCCAAAGGCAATGAACGCGCTGCATTTATCCTGCCTAAGAAGCCAGCTTCATTGGTGAAGAACCTGCTGACTAAAGAACAAGGCAATGTTACGATTGAATTCGATGAGCGTAATGCAATATTTGTTTTGGACAGATACCGTATGGTATGTCGTCTTATTGAAGGACGTTATCCAAATTATAATTCAGTAATCCCACAGAACAATCCATATAAAGTAACCGTGGATCGTCAATTACTGATTGGCGCTTTACGCCGTGTATCCATATTTTCCTCACAAGCGAGTAGTCTAATCAAACTGCGCATGCAGGAAAACCTAATTGTGATTTCAGCCCAAGATATTGATTTCTCTACTTCAGCAGAAGAAACATTGGTTTGTCAGTATGCGGGTAATCCAATGAGCATTGGTTTTAAATCTACTTTTTTGATAGATATTCTGAATAATATCTCTGCTGATGAGGTGATAATAGAACTAGCAGATCCATCTCGTGCAGGTGTCATTGTTCCCGTAGAGCAGAAGGAAGACGAAGACTTATTGATGCTGTTGATGCCGATGATGTTGAATGATTGATAAAATAGATGATTGTTTATCATAAGAGGACACTAAGAGTGCAGAGTTTTCTAGAACTATGCCCTTTGTGTCCTTTGTGGTGAAAAAAGTAAATACAAAAGAGTATGAAACTAAATCTTAAAAATCCGATTGTCTTTTTTGATTTGGAGACTACCGGTACGAATATTAACTCAGACCGAATTGTAGAGATCTGTTATCTCAAAGTCTATCCTAATGGAAATGAAGAGTCGAAAACAATGCGTATCAATCCCGAAATGCCTATTCCAGCAGAAGCTTCTGCTGTGCATGGTATTTATGATGAAGATATTGCAGATTGTCCCACTTTCAAGGGAGTAGCACGTATCATAGCCAATGATATAGAAGGTTGTGACCTTGCAGGCTTCAACTCCAATCGTTTCGATATACCTGTTTTGGCTGAAGAATTTTTGCGTGCAGGAGTAGATATGGATATGAGTCGTCGTAAATTTGTAGATGTGCAGGTTATTTTCCACAAAATGGAACAACGTACTTTATCAGCGGCTTATAAGTTTTATTGTGGCAAAGATTTGGAAGATGCTCATACGGCTGAAGCTGATACTCGTGCTACTTATGAAGTGCTTATGTCACAACTAGATCGTTATGACGATTTACAAAATGATATTGCCTTCCTTGCGGACTATTCTTGTTTCAACAAAAATGTAGACTTTGCCGGCCGCATGGTTTATGATGACAATGGAGTGGAAGTATTTAACTTTGGTAAGTATAAAGGGATGTCTGTTTCGGAAATACTGAAGCGTGATCCGGGCTATTATAGCTGGATGTTAAACAGTGAATTTACTTTGAACACCAAGGCTATGTTGACAAAGATACGCTTACGTGAAATGACACAAAAATGATGTAATTTGTAATTTTTATCATGGCAAATACTCTGAAAGGGAAAAAAATAGTATTAGGGGTTACAGGAAGCATTGCCGCCTATAAAGCATGTTATATTATCCGTGGATTGATAAAACGTGGCGCTGAAGTGCAGGTGGTTATTACGCCTGCTGGTAAAGAATTTATTACCCCTATTACTTTATCTGCATTAACAGGCAAACCGGTTATCAGTGAGTTCTTTGCTCAGCGTGACGGGACGTGGAACAGCCATGTAGACCTGGGCTTATGGGCGGATGCCATGTTGATTGCTCCGGCAACAGCTTCCACGATCGGTAAGATGGTCAATGGCATCGCTGATAATATGCTGATGACCACCTATCTTTCGGCAAAAGCCCCTGTGTTTGTAGCACCTGCTATGGACTTGGATATGTATGCGCACCCTTCTACACAGAAGAATCTTGAAATTTTACGTTCTTATGGTAATCATATTATTGAACCGGGAATAGGTGAACTTGCGAGCCATTTGGTAGGAAAGGGGCGTATGGAAGAACCTGAAAATATTATTCTTCAACTGGAGCAATATTTTGCGGCTAAAGAGGGGGATCTGGTGGGTAAGACCATTATGATAACCACAGGACCTACTTACGAAAAAATTGATCCGGTACGTTTTATTGGTAATTATTCATCCGGAAAGATGGGATTTGCGCTTGCTGATGAATGTGCTAGCCGAGGAGCCAAAGTAATATTGATTACAGGCCCCGTACAACAAACCACACGTTTCCCTATGTACCAGTATCACATGGTAGAGTCAGCACAGCAGATGCATGATGTTGCTCATGTCCTTTTTGATGATGCGGATGTAGTTATTTTGTCTGCAGCAGTTGCCGATTATACTCCGGAGCAAATAGCCGATGAGAAAATAAAACGGGAAAAGACCGGAGATATGACTTTGAAGCTGAAGCCGACACAAGACATTGCTGCCAGTCTGGGTGTTTTGAAAAAAAACATGAGAAGCAAGAAAATTCTCGTAGGCTTTGCACTTGAAACGAATAACGAACAACATCATGCAGAAGAGAAACTTCATCGGAAGAATCTGGACTTTATTGTTTTGAATTCACTGAATGATCAAGGAGCAGGTTTCCGTTGGGATACAAATAAAATCAGCATTATAGATAGGGAAGGGAAAAAAGAGTATCCACTGAAGTCTAAAGCTGAAGTTGCTACAGATATTGTGAATAATCTGGTAGAAGTGTTACAACGAGCCGATAACAATAAATCATAAATTGCTTTATGCTGCGTTCGCTTTTTATACAAAATTATGCGCTAATTGAGGAACTCGATATCAACTTTGGTAGCGGTTTTTCGGTCATTACAGGTGAGACAGGTGCTGGAAAATCTATTATTTTAGGTGCCATTGGTTTGTTGTTGGGGCAACGTGCTGATGTAAAGGCTATTCGGACAGGAGCATCAAAATGTATTATTGAAGCTCATTTTAATATATCGGCTTATGGCATGCGACCTTTCTTTGAAGTAAATGAACTGGAATATGAGGAAGAATGCATCCTTCGCCGTGAAGTGCATGCTTCAGGCAAGAGTCGAGCGTTTATCAATGATAGCCCTGCTTCCTTAACACAGATGAAAGAACTAGGAGAGTTGTTGATTGATGTACATTCACAGCACCAGAATTTATTGCTGAACAAAGAGGGTTTTCAGCTTAATGTGTTGGATATATTGTCACATAACGAAGGTGATTTGTCTGTTTATCAATTGATGTATAACGAATGGAAACAGGCACTGCATGATTTAGAAACGCTCATTGCCCGTGCGGAGCAGGATAAGGCTGATGAAGACTATATCCGCTTTCAATTGGAACAATTGGAGGAAGCTGGTTTATCGATAGATGAGCAAGAAAAATTGGAACAAGAGGCAGATACTTTAACCCATGCGGAAGAAATTAAAGCCGGACTATTTCGTGCCGGACAAACTTTGTACTCGGAGGAAGGAGGCTTACTTTCTGAACTTAAAAATTGCTTGAGTATTATGCTTGGATTACAGAATGTCTTTCCCGTTGCAGGTGAACTTGCTGAACGTTTGGAGAGTACTTTCATCGAATTGAAGGATATCTCACAGGAAATTTCGGGTAAGGAAGAATCGGTGGAATTTAATCCTACTCGACTGGAAGAGGTAAACGAACGTTTGAATTTAATTTATACACTTCAGCAAAAGCATCGCGTTTCTACCGTTGAAGAGTTGTTGGCTCTGGAAGATGAGTATGCCACGAAACTTTCAGCCATTACTTCATCGGAAGAAGAGATTGAAAAACAGAAAGCGCGCTGCGATAATTTATATAATAAGGTAAAGAAACAAGCTGCTGTATTGACAAAAGCCCGTATGGATGCTGCGCGTGAAGTAGAGCAACAGATGGCTTCACGTCTGGTGCCTCTTGGAATGCCCAATGTTCGCTTTCAAGTGGAAATGAGTACTCGTAAAGAGCTAGGTTTACATGGTGCTGATACCGTCACCTTTTTGTTTTCTGCCAACAAAAACGGAACTTTACAAAGTATATCGTCTGTAGCTTCCGGTGGTGAAACAGCTCGCGTCATGCTGTCTGTCAAAGCTATGATAGCAGGAGCGGTGAAACTTCCCACTATTATATTTGATGAAATAGATACTGGCGTGTCTGGTGAGATAGCCGACCGCATGGCGGATATTATGGAAGAAATGGGTGAGAGTAATCGTCAGGTTATCAGCATAACCCACCTCCCTCAAATTGCAGCTCGTGGCCGTGTGCATTATAAGGTTTATAAGCAAGACAATGATAAAGAGACAAATAGTCACATTCGCCGTTTGACAGATAAGGAACGGGTAGAGGAGATCGCTCATATGTTGAGTGGTGCTATCCTTACTGAAGCGGCCTTGAATAATGCACAGGCATTGCTCAAGGGCGTGAATTCGTAGTTAGTGATGAATAATGGAGCCTATTGCTGACTCCATCCATAAATAGTAAATCGTAAAATAACAAATAAAAATGGTTGATCAAAGTGAAATGATATTCGGCGTTCGTGCTGTGATAGAAGCTATTCAAGCAGGGAAAGAAATAGATAAGATACTGGTGAAAAAGGATATTCAAAGTGACTTGTCAAAAGAATTGTTTGCTGTTCTGAAAGGAACATTGATACCTGTGCAACGTGTTCCGGTCGAACGTATCAACCGTATTACACGTAAAAATCATCAAGGAGTAGTTGCCTTTATCTCATCGGTGACCTATCAAAAAGCAGAAGATTTAGTTCCTTTTCTTTTTGAACAGGGCAAGAACCCACTGTTTGTAATGTTGGATGGAATAACTGATGTTCGTAATTTCGGTGCCATTGCTCGTACTTGTGAATGCGCGGCTGCAGATGCTGTGATTATTCCGGCTAAGAACAGTGTATCGGTAAATGCTGATGCCATGAAAACTTCGGCAGGTGCTTTGCATACTTTGCCTGTTTGTCGGGAACAAAATTTGAAAGATACTTTGCAGTTTCTCAAAAATAGTGGTTTCCATATTGTAGCAGCTACAGAAAAAGGTGATTATGACTATACCAAAGCTGATTATACCGGACCAATGTGCATTATCATGGGAGCTGAAGATAAGGGAGTCTCTTATGATAACCTGGCTTTATGTGACGAGTGGGTAAAGATTCCTATGTTGGGAACGATTGAATCTTTGAACGTATCCGTTGCTGCCGGTATCTTGATTTATGAAGCTGTGAAACAAAGAAACAACTAAGATATGAAGAAGATACTTTTGATGCTCACTTTCTGTTTGTTGGCTCAGTGGAGTGTTGCTCAAGCACCCAAATGGGTGGAAAAGGCCAAACGTGCTGTTTTCTCAGTGATAACGTACGATCAGAACGATAAGATTTTAAATACAGGAAACGGCTTTTATATAACGGAAGATGGTGTAGCTCTATCAGATTATACTCTGTTTAAAGGGGCTCAACGTGCTGTTGTGATGAACTTTGATGGTGTGCAAATGCCGGTTGAAACAGTTTTGGGAGCTAACGATATGTATGACGTAGTTAAGTTCCATGTGGCAATTTCCGGTAAGAAAGTCCCTGCTTTGACTTTAGCTGCGACTCCTCCTACAGTGGGTGGTGAAGTATATCTATTACCGTATTCAACGCAGAAAGACCGCTCCTATACAACAGGAAAGGTAAAGGAAGCCACGAAGATTGCCGAAAAATATTTTTATTATACGCTTGATATGCACTTGAAGGACAAAATGGTAAGTTGCCCGTTAATGACTGCCGACGGACAAGTGTTTGGCTTAGCCCAGAAATCATCCGGACAAGATACAGCTACCATTTGTTATGCCATTGATACCAACTTCGGAATGGCACAAAACATCAGTGCATTGTCTTATGGAGATATGGCATTGAAAGGTATCAATATTAAGAAGGCATTGCCAGATACAGAGGAACAGGCATTGGTATTTCTTTATATGGCCTCCTCTCAACTTTCTCCAGAAAAATACACAGAACTGCTGAATGATTTTATATCTCAGTATCCCAACAGTGCTGACGGTTATTTACGTCGTGCTTCCCAACAAATGTTCTTATCAACAGACCATGAATCGATGGATAAAGTAGTGACAGATATGGATAAAGCGTTGGACGTTGCCTCAAAGAAAGACGATGCTCATTTCAATCGTGCCAAGATGATTTATAGTTATCAACTAGGAAAACCTGAAAATATTTATAAAGATTGGACGTTGGATAAAGCTTTGGAGGAAATAAAGAAGGCTATTGCTATTGAAGAACTTCCCATTTATATACAACAAGAAGGAGATATCTTGTTTGCTAAAAAAGACTATCCGGCTGCTTATGCAAGCTATGATAAAGTAAATAAATCTAATCTGGCATCTGCTGTCACTTTCTTTAGTGCTGCTAAAACGAAAGAAATGATGCAGGCTCCTGCAGAAGAAATATTGGCTTTGATGGATAGTTGTATGAGCTATTTTACAGAACCCTATATGGAAGCAGCAGCCCCTTATCTTTTGGAGCGTGCTCAAGCTCGTATGAATGCAGATCAAGCACGCAATGCTATGCTCGATTACGATGCTTACTTCAAAGTAGTCAATGGCAATGTCAATGATTTATTCTACTATTATCGTGAACAGGCTGCTTTGAAAGCCAAACAATATCAACGTGCACTTGATGATATGGCAAAAGCCATTGAACTGAATCCGACAGATTTAACCTATCGTGCAGAATTAGCTGTGGTTAATATCCGTGTGGGACGGAACGAAGACGCAATACATGTTTTGAAAGAAGCTTTGGAAATAGATCCGAAGTATGCTGAGGCTTATCGCCTGATGGGTATTGCACAAATTCAGATGAAAAAGAAAAATGAAGCTTGTGCAAACTTTGCCAAAGCTAAAGAATTGAATGACCCAAATGTAGATGCTTTGATAGAAAAACATTGCAAATAAGAAAAAGTAAAGGCTCTGTTTTCCCAAGCAGAGCCTTTACTTAGGGACTTTTTCCCTTGTTAAAATTAAAGTTAAGTCTAGGTATGAATAGTTTTTTGAGTGAATTAATTATCTATTAAGTATTTATACAGTAAATGCGTGATAAGTAGAAATACTGCATCTCACTTGAAAGTTTTTTGTAAAGGATAAAGTAAAAAGCTGATTATTAATTTAATAAATTTAGGATTCAATGAAAAAAGTAATTTCTAGTCCAAAGGCACCGGGTGCTATTGGTCCTTATAGTCAGGCTATCGAAGCCAATGGGATAGTGTTTGTTTCAGGTCAGTTACCGATTGATGCTGCCACAGGAATGATGGCAGGAGATGCCGAAACACAAGCTCGTCAGTCATTGGAGAATATTAAACATATCTTGGAAGAAGCAGGATTGAGCATGGCCAATGTAGTAAAAACGACTGTTTTTCTGGCAGATATGTCACTGTTCGCCGATATGAACAAAGTGTATACTACTTATTTTGATGGTGCTTTCCCGGCACGTTCGGCTGTTGCCGTGAAAGCTTTGCCCAAAGATGCCTTAGTGGAGATTGAGTGCATTGCGGTTCGCTAACAAATCTGCAACAATAAAACTACTGCCTCCTACGAAGATGAAATCTTCCGGGAGGCTTTTTTGTTGCGCGGCCCGTACGGCGGTAGGAACATCGGGGTAGCAGGAGCCTTTTAATCCGGCAATGGAAGCAAGTTTCTTCAAATCCTCTTCCGGTAATGCACGTTGGACACTGGCTTTAGTGAAATAGTAAGTAGCTTCTTTAGGTAATAAAGCCAACACTCCTTGGATATCTTTATCATTAACCATGCCAATAACTATATGCAACTGATGATATGACTGTTGCCTGAGTTGCTCTACAATGTAAGAGATACCGCCTACATTATGTCCGGTATCGCAAATGAGGGTAGGAGCATCTTGTAATTTCTGCCAGCGTCCCATCAGTCCTGTAAGGGCGGTGACGTGGGCAAAACCGTTACGCACAGACTGCTCATCCAGATGAAAACCGGCTTCTTGCAAGAGTGGAAGAGTCGTGAGAATGGCTCGGGTGTTTTTGGCTTGATAAAGACCTTTCAGTTCACATTCAACGCCGGAATAATCCTCACGATCATTTTCTTCAGCGAAATAAATGGGAGCTTCTACGTCATGAGCTTTTTTCAAAAACACAGACTTGGTTTCAGGAGTGGTTTCTCCGATAACGACCGGAATTCCTTTTTTGATGATACCGGCCTTCTCTCCAGCAATTTTAGCCAATGTATCTCCTAGGAATTGGGTATGGTCAAAGCTTATGTTGGTAATAAGGCACAAATCCGGATGAATGATATTCGTGCAATCTAAACGCCCTCCAAGACCGACTTCAATGACAGCTACATCCACCTTCTCATCGGCAAAATAGCGAAAAGCCATGGCAGTGGTTAACTCAAAAAAAGAAGGATGTAGAGACTCGAAAAACAAACGTTCTTGTTTCACAAAACGGATGACATATTCCTCGGGTATAGGTTGTCCATTGATACGGATTCGTTCACGGAAATCGATTAAGTGCGGAGATGTATATAGTCCCACCCGATAACCTGCTTCTTGCAAAATAGCAGCAAGGGTATGGGAACAGGAACCTTTTCCGTTTGTGCCTGCTACATGTATGCTTCGGAATCTACGGTGGGGATGATCGAAGTGTTCGTCTAAAATGAATGTGTTTTCCAGTCCCTCTTTGTAAGCTGAACTACCCACTTGCTGGAACATGGGAACGCTGTTATATAAGTATGTTAAAGTGCTCTGATAATCCATCGTTTGTAAAATTTAACAAGGGTAAAATCCTTTTGGCATAATTATTTGTTTATCTTTAGAGAGAACAAAGATAGCGCAAACCAAAAGCAAACCAAAAGATGCTTGCTTATTTTTGTAGCCGAGGTACAGTCAATTTTATCTAAAGGTATAAACTATTTAAATGAATGAAGTATGGGAGCTAAGAAAAACTTTGTAATTGATACGAATGTAATTCTTCACGATTATAATTGTTTGAAGAATTTTCAAGAGAATGATATTTATCTTCCCATTGTAGTCCTTGAAGAGTTGGACAAATTTAAAAAAGGTAACGAACAGATTAATTTTAATGCACGTGAGTTCGTACGTGAATTAGACTTGATTACAGATGATGATCTTTTCACTAAAGGGGCACCATTGGGTGAAGGATTGGGGAGTCTGTTTATTGTAGCCGGCAGGATAGATTCTCCTCGGGTGCAAGATTCTTTTCCAGGGCGCATTCCTGACCACCAGATACTGGCTGTAGCAGCTTGGCTTGCTGAAAAGAAACCGAAAATGAAATCTATTCTTGTTACGAAAGACGTGAATCTGCGCATGAAAGCCCGTTCTATTGGGGTGTTATGCGAGGACTACATCAATGATAAGGTAGTAAATGTCGATATATTCGAAAAATCAAGTGAAGTATTTGAAGGGATTAATCCTTCTTTGATAGATCAAATTTACTCTTCTAAAGAAGGTTTGGATATTAATGAATTTGATTTTAAAGATATTATCCATCCCAATGAATGCTTTGTTCTGAAGAGCGATCGTAGCAGTGTACTTGCACGTTATAACCCTTTCACTCGTACGGTTTGCCGGGTAAATAAAACTAAAAATTATGGGATTGAGCCACGCAATGCTGAGCAAAGTTTTGCTTTTGAGGTACTGAATGATCCTAATATTAAATTAGTTGCTTTGACTGGTAAGGCAGGGACAGGTAAAACTTTACTTGCTTTGGCTGCTGCTCTTGGCAAACTATCGGACTATAAACAAATTCTTTTAGCACGTCCTATTGTAGCTTTGTCTAATAAAGATTTGGGTTTTCTACCCGGTGATGCAAAGGAAAAAGTAGCACCTTACATGCAACCTTTGTTCGATAATCTGAATGTGATCAAACATCAGTTCTCTTCCAGTTCCAGTGAGGTAAAACGCCTTGAAGATATGCAGAAAAGCGAACAATTAGTTATTGAAGCTTTAGCATTTATTCGTGGACGGAGTTTGAGTGAAACTTATTGTATTATTGATGAAGCTCAAAATTTGACTCCACATGAAATAAAAACCATTATTACCCGTGCCGGTGAAGGTACAAAGATCGTGTTTACCGGTGATATCCAACAAATTGATCAGCCTTATCTGGATAGTCAATCCAATGGTCTTGTCTATATGATTGACCGCATGAAAGATCAAACTATTTTTGCTCATGTTAATCTGGTTAAAGGAGAACGTAGCTTATTAAGCGAATTGGCAAGCGATTTGATGTAGGCTGACTAGCCATTCTTCAACTTCAAGATAAGTTCAATGGAAAGTGTATTCATAGCTTACGAACGCTTGTTCCAAGGTTGGGAATGCGTATTCCAAGGTTGCGGATATGTATTCCCAGCCTTGGAACAGAGATCTCTCCTAACAGAGAATAAGTTTTCTTCTTGTATTCAATAAGTTATTTCTTACTAATAATAAGAGAAGGGTGTGTTAAAATCAAACACACCCTTCTCTCTTGTATTATTCGCGTGAAGAGAAATATCTCAGGAACTGTGTACGTTCGAATGTATTGACTCCCTTAGGATCGCTCACGTTCAAGATACCTTTGAACTGGCTAATACTTCTCATTCCCTTACGCTCCATCCACAGATTAAGGAAACGGGTATACTCAGGAATAACCGAATAAGAATTTTGATAAATCACACTACATATCTCGACTGCAGAGGCACCTGCTAATATGGCTTTGACAACACCTTCCGGTGAATGAATACCTCCTGAGGCGGCGTAATCCAGGTTGCGGACAGAGGCAGAAGCTATCCCAATCCAACGCAAAGTTTTTGCTAAATCAGCTTCATTACTGAATACATTTCCTGATACTTGAGTTAATTTCTCAATATTGATGTCCGGTTGATAAAAACGATTGAACAGAACAACAGCGGCTGCTCCGTTAGCGTATAATTGGTCGATAAGCGCAATAGGGTTAGTCAAATTATCACCCAACTTCATGATTACAGGAATCTTAATGGTTTTTTTGATATGTCTCAATATATCAATGTGGCGTTGCTCAAAAGAACCATAAGCGTAGTGTACTTCTGTTTGCAAAGCAAGAATGTTCACTTCTAATGCATCGGCACCTGCTTCTTCGATCTGCTTTGCAAAATCAATCCAATCTGCATCTTGATAACAATTTATACTGGCAATAATAGGAATTTCGCAAACTTTCTTACTTTCTTTAATGAGATTCAGATATTCACCCAATTTATGTTCGCGGATGTAGCCTACAAGGTAATCGCTGCCTTCCGGATACATGTTGGGGTCGCCCATCCAATCAGCCTCCATCATGATTTGTTCCTCAAAAAGAGATTTGAGGACGATGGCTCCTGCGCCGGCTTCAGCTAATTTTTGGTTTTTAGCTACACTGTCTGTGAGCCCGGAGCTACTGATAATAATAGGGTTCTTTAATTTCAACCCCGCATAAGTTGTTTCTAATATTGCCATAGTAATGATATTTATGTGATTAATGATTAATAGCTTCTTTCTCCAAAAATTTTGCTTCCTACACGTATTAGAGTACTTCCAAAAGCAACAGCTTCGTGATAGTCGTGCGACATTCCCATAGATAGTTCCCGGAATGACTCGTCATGGGCAAACCATGTTGACTTTACTTCCTGGAAGAATTTATTTAAAGAACAAAATTCAGTTTTGATTTGTTCAATATTATCTGTGTTCGTTGCCATCCCCATCAGCCCGCAAATCCGAACATTCTTAAGCTCTTTCCATTCGTTGGATGCTAGCATTTCACGGCATTCATCCATGCTGAATCCAAACTTAGTCTCTTCACGCGCAATGTGCAGTTGCAGCAGACAATTCACGGTTTTGTTTATTTTTACTGCCTGTTTGTTCACCTCAGTAAGTAGTTTATAAGAATCAATGCCATGAATTAGTGCTACATAAGGAGCGATGTATTTTATTTTATTGCTTTGCAGATGCCCAATGAAATGCCATTCTATGTCTTTAGGAAGAGTTTCATACTTGGCAGTCATTTCCTGCACTTTACTCTCTCCAAACACGCGTTGCCCGGCACGATAGGCTTCTTCTATCGCCTCATTAGGGTGGAATTTGGAAACAGCTACCAATCGTACCTCTTCAGGTAGTTCACTTAGCACTTGTTTAATGTTTTCTGCAATCATGTTGTTTGGGATAATGAATGATAAATTCTGAATGATATTACGCTATAGCTGCTGCATAGCTATTCATCATCCTAATTAATTTAAACTTCTGGTTTTTCATCCGGTTCTGCACTATACGGATATACGTCCATAATAGCAGTTTCTGCTACCGAAGCAATTTGATAATCGGCCATAGTTCCCTTCATGCCTTCATCCAACTTCTTTACTGCATCTCTCAAATCGGCAGCCTGTACCAATACTTGAGTAGATGTTTTCTTTTCAGCCCCACTTTTTTCGTCAAGCGTAATGAATACTAACTTACATTTAAACCAACGGTCGGCAGCATCTTCTTCATAGGGAAATAATTCGCTATAATTAGCGCGTTTAATGTCGGATACGGTGAATTCTCCTGAAATGAAAGGAGTTATTTCCTCAATAATACGTGCTTCTGCTTCAGTAAAGCTGAGTGCATCTACGAGATAAGGTTCCGTAACTTTCTTGGTCATTCCGTTTTCCATTGTTTTTTCATAACGGATTTTGCACTCAAACCATGTATGCATTGCCATAAACTCTAATTTTTTAGTTAATAGTTATCTGTTGTTTTATCTTCCTTATCTTAAGAAAGATTCTTTCGCTATTTAGAGGTTTACTGGGGAGTTTCTTCTTCTTAAATTCTCAAGTCCTCCAAAAGTAGCACAAAGATAAACGAAAAAATAGAGAAACATGGGTTGTATATGGAAGAAGATTCACTAAATTTTCACTTGGGAGTAGGTAAATCTTCTTAATTCAAGGATACTAAACTCATATTGCCAGTTTATGGCTATTCTTTAATGCTGGCTTCAAAATCTTGTTGAACTTTTCTAATGTCTGATTTGTTATCCCTATATATTTAAAATTGATAAAACTATGACTACAACAAATTTTAAAGGTCAGCCGGTTAAAATTACCGGTGAATTTATAAAAGTGGGCTCAGTTGCTCCTAATTTAAACTTAGTGAAAACAGATTTATCCTCGCTTTCTTTGAAGGATTTGGGTGGAAAGAATGTGATATTAAACATTTTCCCTAGCTTGGATACCGGTGTGTGCGCTACTTCAGTACGTAAATTCAATAAATTGGCAGCTGCTTTGCCTGATACGGTAGTATTGGCTGTTTCAAAAGATTTACCTTTTGCCCATGCACGTTTCTGTACCACTGAAGGCATTGAAAATGTAATTCCATTGTCTGACTTCCGTGTTTCTGATTTTGATAAGGACTATGGAGTACTGATGGCAGATGGTCCACTTGCAGGTCTGTTGGCACGTGCCGTAGTAGTGATAGCTAAAGATGGTAAAGTTTCGTATACAGAACTTGTTCCTGAAATTACTCAGGAGCCTGATTATGATAAAGCTATTGCAGCATTAAAGAAATAAGTTGGATTTAGATAAGCATTGAATAAGAAAAGCGGTGGGCAAGAGAGATAATCTTGTTCACCGCTTTTCTTATAAAATAAAAATGCAAGGCTCTTTTATTTTTTCTTCATTCCTTTATAAATGAGAAAACCAATGATCAATACAGCGATGGCTATGATGGCATAACCTATTTCATGGCTGTATTTGGTAGCTATTACATAAACATCGTGGGTGGTCTTGATATCCGTAAGTCTGTAAATCAGATAACCGATTAAAGCAAGAATTGCATTCCATATTCCAGCACCAAGGGTTGTATAAAACAAGAAAGGTCCCAATTTCATGCCGGCTAATCCTGCGGGAATGCTGATAAGTTGACGTACTGCAGGAATAAGGCGTCCGAAGAAGGTGGAAGAAGCACCGTGTTTTCTAAAATATTCTTCAGCATGGTGTACCTTTTCTTCATCAATAAGACACATATGGCCGAAACGGCTATTAGCAAACTTATATACGATAGGACGCCCTAGCCAGCGTGCCAAAAAGTAATTGATCAAGGCACCTACATCGGCGCCAATCGTAGCAAAAATAACCACTAGAAAAATATTCATACTTTCGTCGGTCATGGATTTCCACGCAGCAGGTGGTACTATGACTTCGGAAGGGAATGGTATAAAGGAGCTTTCAATAGCCATGAATAAAGTAACTACCCAGTAGTTCAGATTCTCTAATACCCATTGAATGAGTTCGGCAGATGATTCCATTTTTTATTTGTCGTTTTTTAGAATGTTATTTTAATGATTCAAAAATTGTCTTCATAGCTTTAGCTAAGTCTCCCTTGTCTTCATCTTCTAATATCTGTTGTAGTTTTTGTAGTTCATTCAGATCAAAAGGCTGTTCACACAGCTGGTTATACTTTAAAAAGTTTTCCTTATCTTTAAGCAACATGTATAAAGAGGCAAGTTTTTCGTTGATACCTTGATATTCAGGTTCCATCTTTTTGACACGTTCAAAGGCAAGTCTAGCGTAACTAAGTTGCCCTATTTCCATGCTATACATACCTATTTCGTGCCAGGTTTCTGCATACGGAGCAAGCTCCAAGGCTTTAGCCCATTGCTTCACTCCTTTTTCATAATTCTTTTCCTCCATGTAAATACGTCCCTCAATCAGATACGGATCTGCTTCTTCAGGGTTCAGTGCGTGAGCCTTTTTGCAATACTGATGAGCTTGGCGTTTTTTACCCATTTTGTGAAGACAGAGGGCGGCATTGGCATAAAGAGAAGGTAGAGTCAGCGCATCCTCGTCTTTCTTGCTGATGATAGCCTCTTCTAAATATTTCAATCCTTCTTCCCATTCTTCTTTGAAAATTTTGTTTAATCCAATGAAAGAATTTATGAAGCTGGGTGAAATAGCATTGAACTGTTGAGCTTGTTGATAACATTCTAAGGCGCTTTCTTCGTTGCCTAATTGGTAGAAAGAGTGCCCTTTCATGATGTAGGCGTCAGCAAACTCATCATCAGCTATAATGGCATAATCACAAGCTTCAATAACTTTGTCGAACATCTGTTGGTCAAAATAGCAACGAGCCAACCCGAACCAATAAGGAGCCGAGTAGGGGTTCTTGTCTATTAACTTATTGAAGCATGAGGCAGCTTCCTCATTCAATCTCCGGGCATGATAACAATCCCCGGTAACCGCCAGGAACGCTTCATCTTCAGCATATTTTTCTTCTCCGCGTGAAAGCCATGTTAATGCTTTTTCGGGATATCCCATGTCGATATACATGTATGCTACTTCAACAATATTTGCAAGGTCTTCCTTATCTTCTATGGTGTCAAGCAATTCCTCTGCATCCTCTATTTTGTCTTCTGCCAATAAAAGATTTGCTTTCAGGATTTTTACCTCCGGAGAGTCCTCATGGATTTTATTGGCTATATGCCAAGCCATTTCTTTATCCTGAGTATCCATGTAGAGATAGGCTTGTTGTACCAGCAAGCCGGTATTGTCGGGATGTAGCTTCAGACCATATTCTGCCACTTCCGCAGCTAAGTTATATTTGCTGCGGACTGCATACCAATCTGACAGGTCTGCTAAGTCGTCTGCATCCAGATAAATGGGCTTGTTTTCTGCTTTGGTAGCCTCGTATTGTTCTGCCATTTCATGGAGCTCTTTGTCTCTCCCAGACAGGAAGCCTTTGTTAGTCATGCCTATATTACTTTCATTTGTTGATTTTGCCCCAGTTGTCTTTCAAGCCTACGGTGCGGTTGAATACCATCTTTTCCGGTGTAGAGTCACGATCTACATTGAAATAACCAATACGTTGGAACTGGAGGTAAGAGAGAGGCTTCATGTTAGCTGCATGTTTTTCAACGTAGCAACAAGGCAATACTCGGAGAGAATCTGGGTTAATGATCTCTTTCATGGCAGTCAGTACGTCACAGTTTTTTTCTTCACGAATGGCAGTAAGTTCATCGCGAGGATTCTCTACTTTCCACAACCGGTCGTAGAGGCGTACCTCAGCTTCAATGCAATGATGGCAGCTTACCCAATGGAGTGTACCTTTTACTTTGCGGTTTGCCTCAGACATACCACTCTTGGTGTTGGGGTCGTATTCACAATACACTTCTATCACTTCGCCGGCTTCATTCTTCTTGCAGCCGGTGCATTTTACGATATATGCACTTTTTAAACGCACTTCTTGTCCTGGAGTCATGCGGAAGAATTTCTTCGGAGCATCCTCCATGAAGTCTTCGCGTTCCATCCATAACTCACGGCTGAATTCAATAAAGTGGCTGCCTTCTTCCGGTCTTTCCGGATTATTGATGGCTTCCAACTCTTCTACCTGACCTTCCGGATAATTGGTAATAATCAGTTTTACCGGATTTAAAACAGCGGATACACGGGTAGCACGACCATTTAAGTCATCGCGTACAGCACTTTCCAATAACGCAAATTCATTCAGTGCATCATAAGTAGTGTAACCTATTTTGTCAATAAATTTATGAATAGATTCAGGTGAATAGCCACGACGACGGAATCCAGAAAGAGTCGGCATACGAGGGTCATCCCAACCGTTGACAAGTCCTTCTTTTACCAGCGTCAGTAAGTTACGTTTACTCATCAACGTGTAGCTGAGGTTTAACTTATTGAACTCGTACTGACGAGGACGGTGGTCGTTCAGGTCTTTGCCTTCTTTCAGCCAATCAATAAAAAGATTATATAGCGGACGGTGAACTACAAATTCAAGCGTACACAAAGAGTGTGTTACACCTTCGAAGAAGTCACTTTCGCCGTGAGCAAAATCGTACATGGGATAGGCTTTCCAAGTAGTGCCTGTGCGGTGATGCGGATATTTTACTACCCGATAGATAATAGGATCGCGGAAGTGCATGTTGGGGTTTGCCATATCTATTTTGGCGCGAAGCACCATGGCGCCTTCTTCTATTTCACCACTGTTCATCTGTTGGAACAGGGCAAGACTTTCTTCCATGGGGCGGTTGCGGTAAGGGCTTTCTATCCCTGCTTGAGTCGGTGTACCTTTCTGAGCGGCAATCTGTTCGGATGATTGCTCATCAATGTACGCTTTTCCTTCTTTAATTAGACGGACGGCAAAATCCCAAAGTTGTTGGAAATAGTCGGAAGCATAGTACTCATTGCCCCACTCATAGCCCAGCCATTTAATATCTTCTTTGATAGCTTCTACATATTCTACATCTTCTTTGGTAGGGTTGGTGTCATCGAAACGCAGGTTGCATACACCACCGTGTGCGGCTGCAATGCCAAAGTCAAGGCAGATGGCCTTTGCGTGTCCGATATGAAGGTAACCGTTCGGTTCCGGCGGAAAACGGGTTTGCACTTTTCCATCATTTTTACCTTCTTTCAAGTCGTTTACTACTATTTGCTCTATGAAGTTCAAGCTCTTCTTTTCGCTTATTTCTTCGCTTTTCATTTCTGCCATAATGCTATCTATTTTCGTATCGTGGGACAAAGATAGTGCAATTTCTTTTTATATTGTTATTTCACGGGAATATATCCACTCTTACCGTCGTAAGATACGGAGCTACCTCTATCCTTGCAGACTATTTGAACCAACACCCCGAAAGTGTGCTCTCTTGTTTAAACCTCGTTGGAGTCTTTCGTAAACTGGAACGTGCCGGAGACCATATCACCAATATTGCAGAGGAAATCGTTTTCTTCATTGATGCAAAAGTACTAAAACACAGTGGGAAGGCAGATAGATATTATAAATAGTGCGAGCTTGAAAAATATTTAGGATTATTTTAGTTTTTCATGAGAAATAACCCTATATTTGCTCATGAAAACGGCTGTGGATGTAGAAAAAAGCTTTGAAATGATAATAAAATCAAAAGAATTTTTGAAAAGATGTTATATGACATGTTTTTAAATTTGGTTAGTATCACGAAAAGCGGCTATATTTGCATCGTTATCCTGAAAACAATCTTTTTACCTTAAGAAAAAACTAATACCTATTGAAAACTGAAAAAGGAGGCTTTGTGAAAAGCTTCCTTTTTTTTGTACCCTATTGAACATCATTTGTATGAAAAAAATATCCCCACCTACTTACTGTTATCTTCACAGACGACAGGTAAGTAGGATGAGGAACACAAACAAAACAAACAATATCTTCTTATTCTAAAATAAAAAAAGAAGCTTCTTTTTATCTCTACGAGATTCTTTCTTTTTTTATCAGTAAGGGCATTTTAGTACCAGTTTTGAGTCAGAGCAAAGGATGATTGTAAACATTTCAATGATGACTCTAAAATCCACTTCTATTCGATTGATTACCACGTTGTCATAGGTATTGTTTACGAACAGTTTTACTTTTTCAAATCCATTTTGCAATTGTCTGAGAATGTGTGCAGACCGTCCGTAGGCATACCAATGACCTTCTTCTTCATAAATGCACACTTGTTGTTCATTTTCCGATTCACAAATGAAACTATCGTCACTTTCCATAAGTGTATTTTTTTAAATCTTTTAGAATAAAGACTGCTATGGCAGTTTTACGTTAATTACCTTTCTGATTTTTCCGCTGGTTACGTAGAATGTGAAATCTTGTGTAACAACGGCTGTGTTAATGTATACCCATACTGATGAAACTTGTCTGGCTGCGTCTGAAGCGGCTGTTCCACCGGTTATTCCCGGGTTGAATGTAACGCCTAAAGGAGCATCTACAATTTTCCATCCGGCAAGGTAGTTGTTAGTCAGAATTTTCAGCTTTGCAAAGCAGATACTTCCGTTATTAACCAGTTGCAAAGTAGCAGTATTTACTCCGAGGAAGAACTCGTCATCTGTTGTGATATTTAAGATATCTCCTTCGTCAGCACTGAGTGTCATCACTTGAGCGTCAAATGCTTTATTGTCAGGATCGCCGCTTAGAGCATCTGAACGTGTACGACCTGCAAAATTGATGTTTTGCAATGCAAATACATATTTAAAGTTGCGTACAAGTCCTGGAATCTCAGTTGATTCGGCATCCTTTATCATGTCCAAACGATAGTAACCTTCTGTACCAAAGTACTTGCCACGGATCAAGATTGAAATCTTGTTGGGACTATTGTTCGTAGTTTCTGCAACGTATGCAGAGGCTATTTTCTGTCCGTTAATCGTGGAGGGGGCAATTGCAATACTCCCTATAGGGGATTGTGCAAAAGCACCTTGCCCGGTTGCTATATAACCCTGCCCATTTGTATTTAAGATTTCAATATCTAAAAACTCAAATTCTTGCGTGGTTTGCGTAGAGTTGTATTGCACTTCTATCTTAGAGAGAGCACGAACCAGGCTAACACTTACGTCGTAGGTATTATCTCGGCTAAGACCGTTGAAAGTTTGACTTACTTCGCCATACATAGGCATGCTTGTAAGATCACTGGCATTACTAAAAGTCAGTGCTCCTAAAGTTGCCGTTCTTGTAGTACCCACAGCTGATAAAACGGTCGTATTGGCTACAATAGAAAAACGTACTTGCTTGTCAGTTTCTTTCACGGCTACATAAAAGGTACCATTATTTGCTGACAAATATTTGCTTGTAATGTCTGTCTTGGCACTCAGCACGTCATCTTCAAAGACTAATAAGTACAAAGAGCTGATAGCTGCATCATTAGTTAAGGCACGTGTGGCTGCAGGTAGCTGAGTATTGGGAACAGACAAACTAAGCATAACTTGTGCGTTGTTAGGCTCCCCGCCACTCGGACGTGGATCATCAAGTATCGTGTCTGCTATGCAGGAACTTAATCCTGCAAGAAGCAACAGACAGTATAATATGTTATGGATATGCTTCATAATGATATATTTGTTTTAGTTTGTTAGCACCTATTATTGTTGATTTGTTCCTTGCGTAACATTGATGGTTATGGTTTTACTACCAGCAGTCAGAATGATTGACCCAGAACGAGAAGAACTGCTCGGACCATTAAAATCAGCTCTGATATATAAAGTTGTTGAGGATGAATTCGATATATTGGAACTAAACGAACTATTGTTAGTAGACACTTGTAGCCAAGTACTGTTACTACCTCTCGCTGCTGACCATGATACACCATCACTCGTTATTGTAATTGGTTTAGAATCAGGACGATTACCAGAGTTGGGATTGCCACGGTATCCTGCAAATGTCAAATTGGTTGGGTTTGCACTAAATACAGAAGACGGCTTTTGAATAACTGTAATTTGTCTTTCTTCGTTATTACTGAATCTAATTTTCAAAATCGCTTGACGTTGGGCTCCGGTATTCTCTTCCGTTGCTTTAAACGTAATTGTCTGTGCACTCCCTGTTCCACCTTCATCTGGTGTCATTGTGAACCATGATGCTCCCGGGTCAACAACTTCCCATGTCTCTGTTATTGAAACTAACGTTGCAGTTACAGTAGAACCTATATTGGCCTCAAGTGTAATAGTAGCAGGCACTTTGATAGAGTTCTGAATGCTTGACTTCTCATCTTTAATACAACGTACAGAACCAGCATGGCTAGGCTTAGCATACAATCCATTATCAGTTCCAGCTTCTTTTAGCTTATGTATATGGCGTCCACTTCCTGATGTATTATGCGGTAGACTCCAATCTTCCGTTCCATGTAGGAATAATGCTCCCGGACGTTTTATTGAATTAATGGTTACAGATGAGTTGGTCCATACAATACTATTCACAGTAGTACTCCATTGATTGTCTATCTTTGTAAAGGAATTCATATTACCGTCATACGCTCCTGAGATAGGTAACCAAGTAGCATTCGATAATGTCGTTGCATTATTCTTATTTGTTGTAGTATAATAGGGCAACCCGGTTGGTTTTGAACCTCCACTTGTTAAATTAACCCAAAAGCCATAAGAGTCAGTATCATTTTTATAATTATTAGCACCATTATAACTATAAGATTGAAGATATGGCCAATATATATTATTGTTAGCCCAATTGGTTGTTTCACTACTGGAATTTCCTGATTTGAATACTACCGAAGCTACAGGAGGTACCCGATAGCCTACCGGACATGGATCATATATCGTTTTGTTGCCGGCATCTTTTTCACCGTCTGCTTCAAAACCTTTATCAGTTCCCCATAAGAGAGCATAGTCTGTACCTTCAAGCGCACCTCCACTTAAGGTTGTAGGCTTCTTTCGCGCATCCTCTACATTCATGGTAGCAAGATTGCCCCATGGAAAGCCAGTGAGGTTTACAGTTGCCATCTTGTTTGCATTTTCTGTAATGCTGCCCATGCCGATGAACGGATCCTTACGTCCCCACTGATAGAGTAATCCTAGTGAAGCCAATCCCGGTTTCTTACTGATAGCACCCAAGTTACGGTCCATAAAGATATAACCTGTGCTCCAATTTTCCGTTTGAGCTGCTAACTCTTGTGGATCAATGACGCCGTCTTTTGAAGTATCTAAGTCGGGGCATACCCAAATGTGCCAAGACCATAATAGTTCATTGTTTGCATCAAAACCACCGATCAAAGCATTACCTCCTTGGATATTTTGGTTGCTATTCATTATGTCTGAATTTTTCTTAGTCAAATCGACTTTATATCTCACAATTCCGTCTGTACTGATTTTTGCACTTCCATCAGGATTTGTTTCTAATTTAATCAGTCCTTGAGCAGTTTCCCAAATAATTTTCACATTCGTAGGAGCTATAAAGGGGTTTCGATCATTCAATAATTTTCCATCGGATATCAAACCTTCTTCGCCGTTACCTTTTACAGTCACAACTAAATCTTGGTACATCTGATTTCCATCATCAGACACAGCATAACAATTTGCAGTTCCTTTACCCTTTTGGCGTACCATAATCACTTTGCGCAAGTTGCCAGAGCTAATCACGAAGCTACCACGACGTTGACCGCCATTATTCAGATTTGGAGTAATGATTACGCCGCTTCCGTCAGGTGCTTTTACAACGTTATACCAATCGCCTGTTTTAGATTCCAAGCTCCAGCCTCCATTGTGGGTTGTTTCCACCCAAAGAGTGTTACCGCTTTGATTCGTTGAAGCCAGTAACACGCCTGGAGCTTCTACTTCTAACGTATATTGTCCTCCGATTCCACGCATATGCTGCGTAGTCCAAGGGGTAATAGTTACATTCATGCCTACAACCACATGATCCAATGCAGGATCGGGTTCGTCGGTACCAGGGCGATTTACTCCTGTGATGTCGAAGTTATAGATATGATTGCGGATGGCATCATAATAAACAGAGCCTTTATTGCCTTGCTTGAAGTCTACACGATAAAACGTTTCTGTAGGGCTACCCATATAATATCCGCCTACAACCAAACACGTAGGATCTCCAAGTCCACCGGGCTGTTTTGCTTCGGGAATGTATATTTGATTCTCAATAGCATAATTGCTGTTGGGTGAGGCTTCAAATAGTATGTTGTTTGGAGTAGTAGTGCCTTCCAAATACCTTGGCATATAAGTTACATTTGCTGGCATGGAAGGTTCAATTATAGTCGGAGATCCTTCTGGATTAGCAACAGGCGCATACTTTGAACCAGCAAGACCGCTAGTGCGCGCATAATATACACGTACGCTCTTCAGTTTGAATACGTCTACACCATTGCTCGTTACACCATCTCCTTTGTTTACGGTTACATTAATTTTAGAAACAGCACGGAATAATTTTACCGATCCATTTACTACTTGTCCTTCTTGAGGAGTAATTTGTATTTCACCCCACATTGGAAGTTGACGAGTGTTTATGTCCCATTTTCCTGTGAAAGCGTATTTCAAAGATTCAAGTACTTGGGCCTTGGTCTTGCCTGTGGCACTGTTAATGGCATTGATTAATGCACTTCCATTCTCCTGACTGTTCAGGTTGGTGAGTATCATTACACTAATTTGATTACCTACTGCCTCAGGATGGGCCTCTGTATCAAGAATAGCGTAGAGTGTTCCGCTGGAGGAATATTGGGTGTTTAGCTTGCTGATAAAACTGCCACTACTGGTGAATGCCAATGCATATATATCGTTTATGATAGATTCTTTTGCTTCTGCTGCTTCGTCAGGACCATATATCAACCCGCGCGACTGGGCATTCTCTACCGGAATGTCGAGCATAATCTTCAGGCTGGTTGTTTCGGCTCCGGAAGAACCTTCAACCAAGTCGTCTGTGCAAGATGCGAACTGCATTTGCAGGAAGATGACTGCTAGTATGTATATCCACTTTTTCATTGTTTTGTTTATTTTAGAATTCGATTTCATTGATCTGTACAATCCAGTCGTTAATTTGAATTACGCTCTTAATCATTGTAAGATTCTCGTCAACGAAGAAGATCATGCCGAAGCTGTCTTCCCGATCAAGATACTCTTGGAGTGGCATGTCTATGAAGCCTTGTTCTTTCAAGAGGGCCAAGTAACCGATGAGGGAGTTACTGGGGAGCAGCTGTTTGCCAGTTTCTTGGTCTATAATTTCCAGTTGAGGGCTCTGCGTTTCGAGCAGACGTGCCATGCTTATTTCAGCAATGGCTGCGGGATATTCGGTGGCTTCGTTGCTAAAAGCTTTGGTTTTAATGCTGGAGTTTTCGGTGACGAAAGGAAGGTAAGTCAGCAGATTATCTTCCAGCAAGGTATTATCGTAGTTCATGAAGCCATTGTCATCATAAATGGCATATGAGAAGCGATCTTTGTTGATGGCGCGTGACACAGGTTGGTCAGGTTTTTGATTGACCTGAGCTATAACAACGCGTATGTTATTGGTGTTTTTCACCAAAGGAACGGTAGTTACAAATTGCTGAATGGCACGAGTATAGGGCTTGTCGCTCAAAGTTACGGTTTCTACTCTACCGTGGAATAGCGAGGGAAGACTGCGCTTCACTATATATTCTCCTTCTTCACCATTGGCACGCGTATCAATGTTACGTCTTGTGAGTACGGTGAGTGCTTCGCGCTTGGAAGTTCCGGGGGTCAACAAGGGAACAGCAAATGATTGGTCGTCCAATCCTGCCCATGTGATGAATTCATATTCTCCCGGGAGGAGATCAATAGACATAGAATAGTTGCCAGCGGAAAGCATATTGCCCGATTCAGTCTTTTGGGTTACAAATGTGCCTTTTTTATCGAAAGCATAAAGCGTCACACTCTTTACCTGAGTCGCGAAAGCGTCCACTTTCTTCATATTATAGTCATACTTGAAGTTTACGCGATATTCGATGCTGCAATCGCCTTCTTCAAAATCCAGGACAGAGTCGCAGGATGCCATTGCACCAGCCAATACTGTAGTAAGCAGTAGTATGTTTTTTGCTGATTTTTGTATGGTAGTGAATATTCGTTTCATGCTTTCTATTTTTTAAGCTGATAATTGATGTTTTGTTTGAGAAGAAATATTGAGAGAAAAACGGGAGGGGAGTGGGGCATTCCCGCCCCCTTCCCGTTTTAGGGTTTTATTAAATCATGGTTCTGAAAGAGAGAGTATTAAAGTTCAAATGCATTCATATTAACAGTCCACTCGTTTACCTCTATGTTTAGCTGCAGCATAGTCTTCTTTGCAGGAGGAATAGGGGTAGGGAAACCGATGGTGTTGATAGCTGTTACGCTTAATTTATAAACATTGTTACGACTGATTTTTTTCAGCTCATCGCCTGTAAGGATGGGTCTGCGATAGTAGCAAAAACCTGATTTATATTTGAAAATACCGATTGCATCGAATTGAACAATTGTACTATCATCTGTCAAAACGAGTCCCGGAAGTTCAGCATGTAATTCAGCAAAGTTATAGGCTTTGTTATTATAAACATAAACGTTTTCTCCAGCTGAATGACCTGTCCCTGCTACTGTAATCTGTCCCTTATAGATGATTGAAGTGATCTTATCACCTTTATCAGCTGTTGTTTCAGCGTTGTCATTTTCCCAGCAATAGGTAATTTGGTCAGTAGCGCTCGGTGCACCTAATGTCTTAGCGTAGCCGAAGGAAGGAACAGTTACTCCATCAAAAACAGAACCAGATACAAAGGTCGAAACCATTGGTGAAGCTTGATAAACAAGATGAGATTTATCTGTTAAGTTGGTGAATTCATAACCTTGCAAAGAAACAGTTACTGAGTCTGCTAAAGCGGCGCCATCAAAATTCTGTCCAACAGTGGCACTTGTTTTATCATTTGGAGTTTCCTCTTTCAGTTTGGCTACTACACGGTCAACAGCAACCGTAACAGCTGTCGTTGTTTTATCAGCCAAGACTGTGGCTTCAGCAGCAGCACCATACATTACGAATGAATATTCCTGTGCTGGAAGAGTGGTAAGTTGTAGAGCTTTCAATGCGGTTTCTACTTCAGCCGGTGTCTTATTACCTGTCAAGGTTGCAGTTGACAATTCTCCGGGGTTTAATACTACATAAGCTTTTACTGTACCTGCTGTTACTTCAAATGGGGCTGATTGATAATACTTACCATCGGCAGTATTAGGATCGGTTACCGGTGCAAATTGACCTCTAGGGATTTCCTTTACAATTACCGGTGTAGCACCACCTTCATAAGCTGCAATCAATAAAGCTTCTGAGAACTTCTGTTCCAGATCAAGACCAGCCTCTTTGCTACCTGTTGTTGTGCCATTTGTTTCATCTACTCTTGTGCTAGCCAAGCTGCCAAAAGATACTCTGAACTGCATCATTGCATTTTTCTCTACTTGCTTACCTTCATCGATAGGGTCATTTTCATTGGTGCAAGATACCATTGCCGTTGCAGCGAGAGCTGCTAAAAATAAACTTCTTAGTTTCATATTACATCTGATTTAAATTGATAATTTTTAATTCGTTCTTTGATTATGTACTTTTTAAATAGTACTTTTACAATCTTTTGGGAGATAGTCTTTTTAAGAGAAGAGCATTATTACTTAATTAAATAATAATGTGGAGCTATTCATTACCTGAGAGGTACTGCTGCGGTGGAAGTGTCTTATCTGATAAGAGCGAAGCTTCCGGTTTCTTTTTTACTTTCCTAATATGCCCTTGGTATTGTTTGTTTTTTACTAACTATAATTTGTTTTGTTTATCTTTCGATGTGACAAAGATAGGTGCAATCTTCATTGGTGTCCGTTGGCGTTTTTTTCAATTTTACAGCAGAATTAATCTATTTTCAAAATCACTTTTTGATGGGGTGTGTTTCACTCAAAATTGAACGATTTACAGTGCCTTTCTCGCCGATAGGGGGTGTTTTCAACAGGTTTCTTAGGCTTCTCAGTTGCCTTATACCGCAAAACCGCTTTCTTTTTTTGCTTTTCTTTCGATAGACAGTTCTCTCTCGCCATTATTCTCAGTAATAATACCGGGCACGGATGCAACAGTGTTAAATTTGACAAGAACCGATTTAATGAATGTCGGAATTCTTTTAAAAAGTCATGTGTATTCATTGAGCATTCTATCCCTTTAGGATCAACAAATTGATTCTTCACCTAATAAATGGGATGCAATAGTAATGATGACTAAGTCTAAATGACTTTCATAGACTTCTCAGGCAGCAATCGTTTCTTGAGTTTATACGAGTTTTTGTTGTTTGCTCTGCATGGCAAACTAAGAATGAAGCTTTTGTTTGTAGACCTAAAGCCTTTGTTTTAAGAAAGGATAGGGACTAAAGTAATTATCTGTTAGAAGGGAAGTCACTTTTATCTCCGGTAGGGTTTTGGATAAAAAACAACTCCAGACAAGTTTCACAACTTGCCTGGAGTATTTCCTTGTGTGTATGTTTTACGAAATGAGAGAACTATTTTGTAGGGAAGCTACGTTGCTTCGCTACTTCTACAAGGTTTTGTTCAGCTGCTTGAATGCCTGCTTCTTTAGCGCGGTTGAAGTATTTCTCCGCAGTATTCAGGTCATTTTCCATCAAGGCTATTACTCCCAAATTATTCATTGTTTCACCCACATTCGGATCTGCTTTTTCCAGGTGTTTCTTGGCTGCTGCCAATTCACCACCCCGCTGTATTTCCATGGCAGCTGCATTTAAGTTTGCTGTTGGATCATCGGGGAACATAACTGCTGCCACTTGGAAGGCATAATTAAACTCTTCGCTACCCGGTTCGTACGTCTGAGCCAAATTGTATATTTCTTGCAAGCTCAATTGCTGTGGACGAGTATGAATTAGTTCACGAGTTTCATCTACACTGAATCCACGCACTGTGTATGCCACAACGTAATCGGAGTGACGCAACGCAGGATAACATTCATTGAGTAAGAAGCGATACGTATCAGTTCCTACGAAGCGAGCAATGCGGTGTTCTTTTGCATCCATATCTTGTTCGTCCAAATCAATGATTTGAAGAATCTCTTCTTTTTGTGGCAACGTTGAGTTTTCTACAAACTTACGGAAGCCTGCCCAGTCTTCCGGAGTGGAAGTCATAGTCAACAGATTATCTGGGAAGTCGTATAGTTTGCGTACATAATTGAGCAATGCCTGTGTACGTCCTTTGGCAAGACGGTCGTTGTTGGCATAATTGCCTTCGGGCGAAGCATATCCATCCATGCGGATGCCTGTGATGGAGATATTTTGGTCTGCTCGGATCGTATCAATGGTGGCACGTATCTTAGCGAGTTCTACTTGATTGCGGCGATATTCAGGATAAATCACCGTTTTATTCACCGGATAATCAAGGAAAGCTCTGCCTTCTACAGCACGACGCTTTATGTCTTCCGCCTTGGGGGCGATATAAGCAATGGCCGGCTGGAGTTTATGCAGAATGTTCAGAGTGGTGATTGGGTCAAGCGTCTCAGCTTCTACCAAATCACGACAACCGCAAAGGTCGGCATCCATCACGAGATTTGCTTTCTGCATCCAGGCTTCATAAGGAAGCTGTACCAAATAATTCACCGTCTGTTCTTTATTGCGTTTGCGGCGGATAACGGCAAAAGCATCTTCAGGAACATCGTTGTTGCGCTCATTCACCAATTCTCGGCGACGACCGTATACCACAACCGGAGGGAGTTCTTTCGTTACTCCATTGGATTCCAGTATCGGAGTCAGTATGGCGGAACGGTTGGAAGATACCTTCATGTTTTCTTGCATGATGATATCCATCGAAATGGTCAGGCGATTGTCGTCACTACGAGTAACAGACTGATTTTCTATGCGTACCTGATCTTTGTAAACTACGACAGACTGTGCCTGAGATTTCAATCCTGGCAGTGTCGCTAATAATATAAGGTATATTACTTTTTTCATATTGCTTGCAGAGTTTGTTTCAGAATAAATAGATTAAGCTAAGAGCAGCCTTGGTAGGACCAAAGTAGTTTTTATGGCCTTCATCCACTTTCTCCCCACATTCTACACAGGGATATTTGTCGTATTTGGCGCGTACATAACCTACACCAATATTGGCCTCGATGTTCCAATGTTTACCCAAAATCCATTGATAACCGTAAGAAACACCAGCTCCGTAGAAATGGCCTTTATAACGGTGATTTTCCAACTCATCCCATAGCCCGAAAGGCATGTCTATGCCTGCTGCTTGATAAACACCGGCATGGGCATGAACGCCAATGAAATGACCATTGAATCGTTCACAGAACCAATAACGGTATTCGGGCTGGAATGCGAGCATTTTGAACATCTTGAATTTGCTGTCTTCCCAAGGGTTGTAGTTGGCGTACAGGTCTAGGGTAGTCTTTTTGTTCAATCCGATTTCAGCTCCCAAATTGATGGTCTTCGTGATGTCCATCAATACATTCGTTTTGATACCGACTACCTGCCCATATAATAAGGTAGAGGCAAACAAACAAACGAATAAAAACATTTTTCTTTTATTTTCCATAATTGGAGGGTTTTGTTTTGTTTGGCTCAAAGATAGCTGGAATCTTAATATCCCTTAATTGGCGTATTCATCTTTGTTCGGAGGTGATTCTTGCAATTGTAATTTTTGTGCGGTGGTGATTTTTGAGAATGGCGGTATTTTAATCTTTTAGATGGGTGATTTTTTCTTTTCTTGATAGGCGGTGTATTGGCATTCTTCTTATGAATGAAACACCCTTGGTTGGTTTTTGTAAGTTGTATATTTTGATATAATGGCTTGCATAGGGTGTGTTTAATTCATTTAAGGGTGGTGAATAATTCATTTTTCTTGGAAAAAGCTTTTCTCGTCTCGAATTATATACCTATGTTTGCGCCCGATCAAACAAGAATTGCTCAATGGAAGAATAGAACAATGCTGTTCTTGTTAAAAACAAACTAACAAACAATTTTAGAGGTTCTTTTATGAAGAATATTCATTTTTTTATTATAGCCATATTGGCTTTTGGGTTAACCGCTTGTTCATCATTGGAGGATGAAGTTACAGAACAAACAGATTTTTTTGAGTCAGTAATGAACACTTATGGAGCAGAATATGTTTCCTATAATGCTTCGAATGCCAGTAAGATTCCGGCGGTTCTGACTGACGACATGTGCAGTGTTCTTGAAGCTTTGCGCTTGAATAGCAATAAACTACAGGAATGTATTTGGGATTCGAAAGATTCATTTGAAAAAGTGGTAATGACTGGCAGTTATAAAGCCGTTACCCGTAATGGATCATCCAGTGAGAATTTTGCATTAAATGTAGAATTGAAGTTTAGTTTAGCCAAAGGTCAAATCTATTATTGGGGGACTGATTATTCTTACTCTTCCGATTTGTTTGACTGGTCTGCAGAAGGTTTATCATTAGTTCCAGTGAAGGATGGCGATGGTTATTCCTATAGGTTTGAATCAGAAACTTATCTCTACTTTAAGGTGAGTGATGAGGCCAATGCAGTGGTGAGAGTGCCGGTCGTTTTTAAAGGCAATTATAATTTTCAAACACAGAGTGGTACGTACAGTTTCAAATTGTTAAAGTACAGCAAATAATAGTACTTGGAATAAAAAAATGCGGAATACAACAAAAACAAACAAGGATCCCCTGATAGTGTAACACACCATTAGGGGATTTTTTTTACCCCTTTCATTCTGTTATACCTATTAAAACTTAGATATTAATGCGAATCAGTAGTTACCCTCTGATTCTTGTTTTAAAAAAATAGATAAATGAATGCGATTTATAAGGCTATCAGCGGCTTCTCTTTTAAGAACTGTCAGGTCATTTCCTTCTGCTGATGATAAGATAATGGAACTTCATTGGAGTGAAATTTATGTAGTTTGTTATGTACGAAATTTTCTAAATTTATTTAAACAGTAATCAATATCCGTTCCTTGTAGATTCTATGGAGCTAAGATCGTTTTACTAAATTGAGGCAGACGTTTTACTAAATCGTTGCCGATGTTTTACTAAAACGCCGGGGGAGTTTTAGTAAACAGTTCACAAGAGGAGTTTGGAGGTACATCTGTTTGTCCTCTTTTTTCGTATAAAAGGACGTTTTTGCCTTGTGGAATATACTATGTTCCCACTGAATATAGGTAATCCCCGATAAACTATCCAATGAGTAAAGCCGATTCTCATGCGGTTATGCAATTACTCACTCAAATCTGCACCACCCTGTTTGATCTGAATGATGCCATGCGCTACTTCCTTTACCCTGGAAAGACAGATATGCGCAAAGCATTCATTTGTCTATTTTCTAAAACAAGAGTCAAAGGTTAACTACTGATTCGCATTATTATCTTTTTTGATGATCAATAGATTGGAATATAAAATTATATTTTTATATTTGTGTCACCAAACAAACAATTGTAGCTTTTAAATCCTTGTGTGAAGAATGAAGTGGAGACTGATACATAAAGTGCTATGGATGCTTTGCCTATCGTGGGCTCCGTATATAGCTTTTCCTAGTAATTTTTATGGGTATTCTGTACCTATAACAGCAAAAAACGGATTGAATAATAATACCATTTATGATATCCATTATGACAATAAGGATTTTATATGGTTTGCTACTGACTTGGGAATCAGTAGGTATGATGGGTTTAGAATACGAAACTTCCCTTTAACATCTTACGAAAACAAGCACTCGGATATTCCGGTGTCATGTGCTGTTACCTCAATCTCCGAAGGGACAGATGGATTGTTTTATCTGCAACTGTTGCAAGGAGGAATCATTGGCTTTGATTCGAATTTAGAAAAATACATTCCTATTCATTTTGATAGACCTCTCAATGAGCGAAGCATCCTCTCGTTCTATCTGACTGATCAGCAAATTTTGTACATCGGTACTACAGAGGGGTTGTATGCCGGTAAAATGGAGCGGAATGAGAAGAAAAACGAAGAAGTTATCCAATTTCACTTGCTAAATGAACCGCTGGTAAAGGGGCGGATAACCGAACTCACTGGAATGGGGAAAGAGTGGATTGCCGCTTGTGTGGATGATACTAAGGTGTTGGTATATAATACGAACAAGTCAAAGAGTGAATATATCAACCGACAGGAAGATAAAAAAATTAATAAACTTTATTGGCAAGGCGATTATTTATGGATTTGCCCAATAGAGTCTGATATTGAATTGTATCATCTGAAACAAAAATCGGTGCATAAAGCTCAGATGGCAGAGATTTATAGAGATTTTTTGCTTGGTACTTCTATCATGGATATTGTTTGCATTGATGAAAAAAGCTATTTTCTGGCAACTTTAAATGGACTTTTATCCATTCATTTTGAGTCGAAAGCTTTTGATAAAGCAATTTGTTCTTTTGATTCTCAAGAACAATCTTTTGCTTTAAAGGCAGAAAGAAAGATGACAAGCCTTTTTTGGAATGAAGAAAGACGGATCTTATGGGGAGGCACTTTTGGAAATGGCTTGCATCAAATGTACTGCATGGAAAAAACATTCTATACTTTGGAGCAAAAAATGAATGCGGAAATCGTTGGGATGGAGGAGGATCAACAAGGATATGTTTGGCTTTTAACCAAACAAGGGAAGTTGTGGCGTAGTGATTCCAATCAGTTTTCGATAGAAACTAAATTCGAACCATGGACCAAAGGTCTGAGACCTAATGAGACGTATCGAATGTATAAAGATAAACATGGGCGTTTATGGTTAGGTGATTCGCATGGAGAGATTGTTTGTATCACACCGTCTACTGAAGAAATTTCTGTATTTAAATTGGATCCGGAGGGAAAGGCAGGATTGTCTGAAGCGATTCATCTGTTTTGTTTGGATTCAAGAAATCGCCTCTGGATTGTAACAGCGAATCATTTAGTGCTTTTTGATTATAAAAAAGAGGCGAGCCAATTGATTTCTTTGGAACAGAAAGGGCAAAAGATAAATGATATATATTCCATAGCAGAAGATAAAGAGGGAAATATCTGGCTGGGAACGGACGTGGGGCTGAAGCGTATGAAGAATGGAATGAATGGGAAGTCTATCCAAGTGCTTGGAAACTATGAACAAGAGGCTAATCTTCAAGTTTCTCCTGTCTATTTTATCTATGTGAATAGCTACAACCAGATCTTGGCATCTTATGCTGATAAGATTCTTCGTGTTGACGGACGCGAGAAGAACAAAGTAGAGACTGTATTCACCTTGCTCAATGGTTTGACCAGCAGTCATATCTATTGTATGGAAGATGATGAAAACGGTAATACTTGGGTGGGAAGTAATTCCGGTGTGATAACCATAAGGAACGATAGGAACTTGTTGTATACTTATGCGTCCTTCGGTTATTCGAGTGAAGTTTGTCGCCTTCGTGACGGTCACTTGTTGTGGTCAAGTTCCTTAGGGTTAACTCTTTTTGATCCACAGTTGGTTAAAATGGGCCGACATAAAAGTAAATTACGCTTGGCTGAAGTTTGGGTACATGGAGAACCGGTATCCATTGGAAAATCATTGAATGGTCAGGTGATCTTGAAAACGACTCCCAGTATGCAATCTGATTTTGTATTTGAACCTGATAACGATCACTTCACTTT
Organism: uncultured Bacteroides sp.; assembly: GCA_945607605.1. GTDB lineage: Bacteria > Bacteroidota > Bacteroidia > Bacteroidales > Bacteroidaceae > Bacteroides. The sequence goes on along the minus strand of CALYZE010000004.1, from coordinate 35,414 downwards.
CTACTTTTCTGATTTGCAATATGGCATCATGCAGTCTAAACAAGCTTATCGTTTGTTGCCCGATGAAGAATGGAAAACCGGAACCTTGCAAGAGGGAATTACTTTCAGGCATCTTCCGGTAGGAAAATATACGTTGCAAGTCAAACTGATCTATCCTGACGCTAGTGAGAGTGAAATCGTAGAGATGGCTATCAAAGTAAATACTTATTGGTGGAACACGATTTGGGCAAATATAGGATATTTACTGATTGCTTTGGGAACACTGCTCTTAGTGTATTGTTATGTTGTGCGTCGCGAAAAGAGACGAGAAGCGCATAAGGCACGAGAGATGGAACTGAGAGAAAAACTAAATCTGACAAAAATGAAACAAGAGCAAAAACAAGAGATAGACCTCATGCGTAACCAACTACTGACGAGATTTATGGAAGAATTGCGCACTCCGCTATCTTTAATTATTGCCCCGTTAAAAGAAGTATCACAAGAGCAGGATTTGCCTGCAGGCATTCTGTCTAAATTGCGTGTAGCCTATCGAAATTCTGTGGGAATGCTTGATTCTTGCAATCAGTTGCTGGCCGTCTATACACAGGACTCTTTAAATGATAAATTGAAAGTAGCTCCGTATACCATAGAAGGACTGTTGGATAAAGTCGTATTTGCTGTTAGTGAGTTAGTGAGAATCAATCAGATAGAATTCAAGTATGATAAAAGAGTCAAGAAGGATTTGGAGGTTTGGGTTGATAGCAAGCGAATGAGATTTGTATTGCATAATCTGCTTACAAATGCTTTTAATCACATACGTTTTTCCGGAGTTATACATCTATCGTTGCAAGAAATGGTGCGTGACGGAGCACGTTATTGTGTCATTACGGTTGAAGATAATGGAAAAAATCAGGTAAAAGTTGCCGACGATGCGTTGCAATTAGATTTGACCAGCGTTGAATTAGGATATGATGTGATGAAAAAGATTATCCAGCTTCATCACGGTAGCATTCTGATGAAAAGTTCGGAAGGAGAAGGAACAGAGGTAGTGGTTGAATTGCCTATTGGAAAAGAAATGTTGCAGGATGATCCTAATATTCTGTTTGTAACTCCGGAACTGCAGGGAGAATCGGAAGATGCTTCCCTCTTGATGGATGAAAATTCTCAGGAGGTGCCTGTACCTGAAGAAACCGTGATGCTGATGACCGCTGAATCTGCTATATCTCAAAGAGAGAGGAAAAGATTACTGATTGTAGAAGATCATAAAGACATTCGTTTGTACTTGAAAGTTCTTTTCGGAAAAGAGTATGATCTGTTTATTGCAACCAATGGACAGGAAGGCGTAGATCTAGCTCTTAAAGAGGTGCCCGATCTTATTCTCTGTGATGTAATGATGCCTGTGAAAGATGGATATGAATGTTGCCGTGAAGTGAAAGAGAACTTGGATACTTGCCACATACCTTTCATTATGCTGACCGCTAAAGTAGAGGATGAGGATGTGATTCATGGGTTGGAATTGGGTGCAGATGATTACATTCTGAAGCCATTTACTCCAGGTATTTTGAAGGCCAAAGTTCGCAACTTGATCAATGGACGCATCAATCTGAAGCAGATGTATACTAAATTATTGATGCCGCCCGAAGAGGATGGTTTCGATATTTCTGCTGCTGGGGAGAACGTAAAATTGGAAGATCCATTTATCACTTCAGTAGTGAAGATTATTGAGGAGAATATATGTGAAGAAGATTTCAATGTGAAGAAGTTGGCTTCGGAATTGAACATGAGCCAGCCTACGTTGTATCGGAAAGTAAAACAAAGTACTGATTTTACTATCATTGAACTTATTAGAGGAGTGCGTATGCGTAAAGCAGGTGTATTGTTGAAGCAAAAGATATATGCGGTGCAGGAGGTGGCCGAGATGGTGGGATATAATGATATACCTACCTTCCGAAAACACTTTGTTGATACTTTTGGTACTACGCCTTCCACCTATCCTAGTTCGGGAAATTCATAGGTCATCATTTCTCCTTTTTTCTCAAACGGCATGGTATAATAAGAACCTTTTCATATCTTTGCCATGAACATTTTTTTAGACTAATAGTAAATAGACTTATGTTTTCCGGAATAGTAGAAGAATGTGCCACGCTAGTGGCCATGGTCAAAGACCAAGAAAATGTGCATTTCACTTTCAAATGCTCGTTTGTGAATGAATTGAAGATAGACCAGAGTGTATCTCACAACGGTGTGTGCCTTACAGTAGTCAGCATGACGGATGATACCTACACGGTTACTGCCATGAAGGAAACTTTGGAATGCTCCAACCTCGGCTTATTGGCGGTGGGTGATAAAGTGAATGTGGAACGCAGTATGATGATGAACGGACGTCTGGATGGACATATCGTTCAAGGACATGTAGATCAAACAGCGGAATGTATTGATATTAAAGATGCCGAAGGAAGTTACTACTTCACCTTCCGATACGCTTTTGACAAAGAGATGGCAAAACGTGGCTATATCACTGTTGATAAAGGTTCTGTTACTGTAAATGGGGTGAGTCTGACGGTATGCAATCCTACGGATGATACGTTTCAGGTAGCTATTATTCCTTATACCTTTGAATATACCAATTTTCATTCATTTAAGATTGGTAGTGTGGTTAACTTGGAATTTGATATTATTGGGAAGTATATCAGCCGTTTAGCAAACTATTAACTCTAAATTGAACAAGGTGGACTTCTTACAGTTGGTGGCATCCCGCCAAAGTGATCGTGCTTATGACATGACTCGTTTGGTTGAGTCAGATAAGTTGGAACGGATATTGGAAGCCGCCAGTCTGGCGCCCTCTGCTTGTAATGCACAACCTTGGAAGTTCGTGGTTATAACCGATCCCGAACTTTCAGCGAAGGTTGGCAAAGCGATTGCCGGATTCGGAATGAATAAATTTGCTAAAGAAGCTCCTGTTCATATCCTGGTTGTAGAAGAGTCTATGAATATCAGTTCTTTCTTGGGAGCTAAAATCAAGGATAAATATTTCCCCTTGATAGACATTGGCCTTACTGCCGCACATATTACTTTGGCAGCAGAAAGTGAGGGATTAGGTTCTTGCATTCTAGGTTGGTTTGATGAAAAGGAGATTAAAAAGCTTACAGGAATTCCTGCCAATAAACGCCTCTTACTCGATATTACCATTGGCTATCCTGCAAAATCAAAACGAAAAAAGTCGCGAAAGTCAAAAGACAAAGTGATTTCTTACAATCATTATTGAGATTTGTCAGAACTATAGATCTTTCAAAAGTATCTCGCTGGCATTCTTATAATACTCTTCTCGTGCATTCAGCAAAGCCGCCCACTGACCGTTGAACTCATTGTCCTTGTCAATCTTGAAGTCTTCGGATCCATGTGTATCCAGTTTGTCTAATAATAAAGCGACATTCAGTTTATTGATATCTAAAGACGGTTGATAAGAGATATCTTCACTTTTCTCATCTGTAACGACTTCATGCAGAAGGTTGATTTCTTGTAATTCGTAGAGTGTTTTTTGAGTCAACCGTATGGGGATTTGACATTCTTCTGAAATTTCTTCTGCGGTATAAGGAGGAACGTTCTTCTCAAATCGTTTAGCAATGAGTGAGGTAATGAGGATGGATACAAAGTCTCGGTAACGGCGACTGATGTTGCGTGTATCTTTATCAAAACTAAAATTTCGGATGTTTTGTCCGGCATAGGTTAGTTCGGCACCGAAAAGACAGATGGTCCAGGAAATTTGTAGCCACAGTAAAAACATAGGAAGTGCGGCAAAGCTACCATAAATAGCATTGTAACGAGATACCCATAGCTGACTGCTGATATAAAGGAACTGGAAAGCTTGGTGTGCAGTACCCGCCAAGATGCCTGATATCAATGCATGTTTAAACTTCACTTTTGTATTGGGCATGAAAATATACAACCCTGTAAACATGAACCAAGTCAAGACGAAAGGTATCAACCTAACCAGAAACTTGCTGATAGGAGCAAGCAGGGTAAAGTCTTCCACATTCTTTAGCATCGTACTCATAAAGATAGAGAGACCTCCTGACAACACTAACAAAATGGGTATTAGCAAAAGCATGGAGAAGTAATCTGTGGTTTTGCGGTACATGCTACGTGCTTTCTTCACTTGCCAGATGCGATTGAAAGTGATTTCCATATTATTGATCAGGTTGAGTACAGACCATAATAAAGTCACTAAACCAACGCCGATGAAAATGCCACTTTTGGTTTGTGATAGGTAAGAATTAACGAATTGGATAATGACTGTGGTGGTTTCTGTAGGGCCACCAAACCCACTGATTATCTGACTTTCCATTAAATTGTCAAACCCGAATCCGCGGGCTATGGCAAATACAATAGCAAGTATCGGTACAATGGCAAGCAGCGTACTGTAGGTGAGTGCTGAAGCCTTATTAGCTATACGATCTTTAGTGAATCTGTTGATGCAGAGATAGATAGTCTTGATAATGGTATAAACCGAAAACGTAGTTCGGTTGACTTCATCTTCTGTAATACGCCAAATGTCGTAAGTGATGAATTTCCAAAGAGAAGCAATACGTTTGTTCATATCAAATTGAAAGTAGATAATGGAAAATTAAAAGCAGTCGGTCTGTAAGCCGGGTTCTGTTCCTTTCATTGAGGGAAGAATTCTTCATGATTCACTCTTCATCCTTCCTTCATCAAGGCGTCTATCATTTATCTGAGCCGCATGTCACCATACAGGCTTTAGCGGTCTACCCTCCGACATGGAGCGAGCAGCTCTCATAACGTCGGTTTACATGACCTTACAACTCCCAAGACACACAGCTCTTGTGTCGCCACAAGACTGGTAAGCTCTTACCTCACCTTCTCACCCTTACCGCAATCTTGAGGATGCGGCGGTTATTTTCTTCTGCGTTACTCTACCCTCGCGGACAGCTTTCTGTTAGGAAGTAGGATGCTCTATGTTGCCCGGACTTTCCTCATGCACACGAGGCGCAAGCGACAGACCGACCAACTGCTTTATGGCGGCAAAGATAAGAAAAATTAATGATTAGTAATGAATGATGAATGATTTGTTTGCGAGAGTCTGATACGATTCTTGGTGTGGTATTAGAAAATATCTATCCCTCATAAAGCTCTAACCATTTAAAGTTAAAGATTAATATTCCTAAAAAGATGTATTCCTTTTGGAAATATTTTGTAGCTTTGCTAACACTAATAACTCCCCAAACCACTTAGAGCAATGAAAAAGCTAGCCTCTCTTTTTTCTTTATTACTCTTTATCCCTCTTGTCGCTGTTGCTTCGCAAATGGGTGACCGTACAATTCCTTCAGAAGTGTCACAACTTTCTGACAGTCTGAAACGTATCTACGCCCCTGACAAACGTGTCGCTTTGTTTGATGTGGATTATTCTTTTTCTGGAAAGAACGTGATGTTACGTGGCGTAACTACGTCAGCTGAGGCAAAAAAAGCATTATTGCAAGGATTGGAAAATGCGAACTACAACGTAATGGACTGTTTACAGGTGCTTCCTGATGCAGGTCAGTTGGAAGATAAAGTGTATGGTGTTATCAATGTATCCGTGGCCAACCTTCGAGTGGAGCCTGATTTTTCTTCGGAGATGATGACTCAAGGATTGATGGGCATGCCGGTTCGTGTACTGCAACGGAAGGGCTGGTATCGTATTCAGACTCCCGATAACTACATTACTTGGGTCCACAATGTGGGAATCCATCCTATGACTAAAGAGGAACTGACGGCTTGGAATGATGCAGAAAAGATTGTAGTAACTTCTCATTATGGTTTTGTTTACTCACAGCCTGATTTGAACTCTCAAACCATTTCTGATGTTGCTGCTGGTAATCGCTTGAGATGGAACGGTTCGAAAGGGGCTTTCTATCGAGTAGTTTATCCGGACGGACGTGAAGGGTATATCTCAAAATCTATTTCCATGCCGGAAAAAAAATGGAGGAGTACTTTGAAACAAGATGCTGCCAGCATTATTCGCACCGCCCATACGCTGATGGGGGTTCCTTATCTTTGGGCAGGCACTTCCTCTAAAGGAGTCGATTGCAGTGGTTTTATGCGTACCATACTTTTTATGCATGATATTATTATTCCACGTGATGCATCTCAGCAAGCCTATGTGGGTGAACACATTGATATAGCTCCCGATTTTAGTAACCTTCAACCCGGTGATTTGGTTTTCTTTGGGCGTAAAGCTACTTCCGAACGAAAAGAACGGGTGGTGCATGTTGGAATGTACATAGGTAACAAACGTTTTATTCATTCACAAGGCGATGTGCGTATGGGTAGTTTTGATCCCGCAGATGAACTGTTCGACGAATACAATCTCGGACGTCTTTTATTTGTAGCTCGCGTGTTGCCTTCTATAAATAAGGAGCCATTACTTAATACGACGGCTACCAATCCATATTATCAATGGTAATGAATGAGCAGCAATGGTCCTTTACAAAATTAATTAATAATGCAATATAGTATGCAAAACCGAAGAGACTTTCTGAAAACTGCCGCTTTTGCCGCACTTGGCTCAGGCATGGCTACTCATAGTGTATTCGCAGGTGAAGATCAAAGTCCTGCTTTATTCAATATAAACAAAAGCGGAGTTGTTCCCAAAATGAAATTGCGTTTCTTTCCCTATGAACTGAAACTACGGCATGTGTTTACTGTAGCTACTTACTCTCGCACAACCACACCCGATGTTCAAGTAGAGATAGAATATGATGGGATTATCGGTTATGGAGAAGCATCTATGCCACCTTATTTACAGCATGAATTGGGTACAATGGATAGTGTACTGGCTTTCTTGAAAAAGGTACAGGATACCATCGATCAGTTTCCCGATCCTTTTCAGCTTGAAGAGATTCTGACTTATATAGATGGGTTATCCATAGGAGATTCTGCTGCTAAAACAGCCGTGGATATTGCTTTGCATGATCTTGTAGGTAAGTTGTTGCAAGCACCGTGGTATAGAATTTGGGGATTGGATAAAGGAAAAGCTCCGTCCACTACCTTTACTATCGGTATTGATACGGCCGACGTAGTGCGTGAAAAGACCAGAGAATGTGCTGAGCAGTTTAATATTCTCAAAGTGAAATTAGGGCGTGATAATGATAAGGAAATGATTGAGGTCATTCGTTCCGTAACAGATCTTCCGATCGCTATTGATGCTAACCAAGGGTGGAAGGATAAGTACCATGCACTTGATATGATTCATTGGCTGAAGGAAAAAGGAATTGTCATGATAGAACAGCCTATGCCTAAAGAACAATTGGAGGACATCGCCTGGGTTACGCAACAGAGTTCGTTGCCTATATTTGCCGATGAATCTATTCAACGGTTGAAGGATGTGGCTGGTTTGAAAGGTGCTTTTACCGGCATCAATATCAAACTGATGAAATGTACAGGTATGCGTGAAGCCTGGAAAATGGTGACATTAGCTCGCGCATTGGATATGAAAGTAATGGTAGGTTGTATGACCGAGACTTCATGTGCTATCTCTGCTGCTGCTCAATTCTCTCCGGCTGTTGATTTTGCCGACCTGGATGGTAGCCTGCTCATTGCCAATGACCGATTCAAAGGGATGGAAGTAATAAAAGGTAAGATTACATTGCCCGATTTGCCGGGTATCGGGGTTGTGAAAATTTAAAGACTCATAAATCTGCATGAAGAAACTATTGTATGTTGTTTTATGGTTTGTTCTCGCGTCTGCTTGTAATACCAAGTCAGAGAGCAAATCTTATAGTTGGGATGAAGATCTCCATCAGCGGTTACTGACAGATTTTTGTCTGACAGAAGCACAGGTGAAGGACTATATCCGTAAATACATTCCTGAAGTAACAGATAAACAAATGAGAGAATGGGAAGCTTCCAATGCTTTGGAATATAAGGTGCTGGATGGTCAGAAACGATATTTCCGGAATGCTGGACCTAATTTGTTTCGCGTAGATTCTACCTGCTATGATATCAAAATGAGTAAAGAAGGGATCTCTTTGAGCGGTAGTGAAAAAGTAAATACGGAGAATTTACCTGAGATCATAACTGCGGTGAAGAAAGGAGGATCATCAATTGCAGCTCCCAAACGGATGCGTATCACTTATACTTTGACTGTGGATACCAATGCTGTACCTGCCGGAAAAATCATTCGTTGTTGGTTGCCTTACCCTCGTACCGATCAAGTGCGTCAGCAGGATGTCAAGTTTCTCTCTGCGAGTGAACAGACTTATACTTTCTCCCCGCAAGACTGCCATCATAGCACTCTCTATATGGAGAAACGTGCTGTAAAGGGAGAACCGACTGTCTTTTCAGAGTCTTTTGAATATACCTCCAACGGTGAATGGTTTAACTTGAAACCAGAGGATATACAACCCTATGATACAACGACGGCTCTTTATAAGAAATACACAGCCGAGCGTGAGAAGCATATTCTCTTCTCTCCACGTTTACGTGCACTTGCTGCCAGGTTGACGGCAGGCGAAACCAATCCTTATTTGAAGGCTAGACGACTCTTCCGTTGGGTGAATGATAACTTTCCCTGGGCATCTGCACGCGAATATTCTACTATCGATAATATTCCGGAATATGTGTTAGATAATCATCATGGCGATTGTGGACAAGTCAGTTTGCTGTTTATTACTCTTTGTCGTATCAGCGGTATTCCCGCACATTTTCAAAGTGGATTCATGATGCATCCGCGTGCATGGAATCTTCATGACTGGGCTGAGGTTTACTTTGAAGGGGTAGGTTGGGTGCCTGTTGATCAGTCTTTTGGTATACCTACCTTTGCACGCAACGTTGACGAAACCTATTTTTTCTTAGGGGGTATCGATTCTTGGCGCATGATTGTGAATACAGATTATGGTATGCCGTTAGTTCCTGAAAAAAAGTACCCGCGTAGTGAAACAGTCGATTTTCAGCGTGGTGAAGTAGAATGGGAGGGTGGGAATCTTTATTTTCCGCAATGGAATTATCACATGGAAATTGATTACCTTAATTATTAAAGGGCTATATGCTTTTTATATGCCTTATTTGTCAGTCTTTTACTAGTCAGTAATCGTGCATAAATGCTAATTTGTCAGTCTCTGTCGTTAATCGCTGTTAAGTCCCAAATATTCACTGTTAAAAGAGAACAAAAAAGAGTGTCAAGCGGAATAACTGAATGTTTTTTGTCGTTATTTTAACGTCAGAATGTTAAACGAGAATCAAACATTAACAGTTAAAATAATAAAGATGAATATGAAACAGACAACAAAAAACATCCTTGGAGTTGCAACGATTGTGCTCCTTAGTTCAGGAGTTGCAGGTATTACTACCTATAAGTTGCTGAATAGAGAAAGACCAGCTGTCTTCGGAGAGTTGTTCCAACAAAATCAAGATAACCTACAATTAGCGGCTTTCCATGCAACGGACGCTCAGCTTGTCGATTTGACACAAGCAGCAGAGAGCTCTGTTCATGCCGTAGTTCATATACGTGCTACTCAATTAGGTAAGACGCAAACCGTTCAGCAGCGTCCTAATGATATTTTTGATTTCTTTTTTGGAGAACGCGGTCAGCAACGCCAGATGCAAAGTCAACCCCGTGTAGGATTTGGCTCTGGAGTTATTATCTCTAAAGATGGATACATTGTAACTAACAACCACGTAGTGGAAGGCGCTGACGAAATAGCCGTCAAACTGAATGATGAACGCGAACTGAAAGGGCGTATTATTGGTGCAGACCCGGCTACAGATTTGGCTTTGATTAAAATCGAGGGCAATGATTTTCCTACTATTCCAGTAGGAAACTCTGATGCTTTGAGAGTAGGTGAATGGGTGTTGGCTGTAGGTAACCCGTTTAATTTAAACTCTACTGTAACTGCTGGTATCGTTAGTGCAAAAGCACGTTCTATTGGCGGAGGTGCTGCCAACGGACAAGCTGCAAACATCCAATCTTTCATCCAAACGGATGCAGCCATCAACTCTGGTAACAGTGGAGGTGCATTAGTTAATGCCAAAGGTGAATTAGTAGGTATCAATGCGATGCTTTATTCTCCTACAGGTGCTTATTCAGGTTATGGTTTTGCCATCCCTGCCAGCATCATGACTAAGGTTATTGCCGATTTGAAACAATATGGAACTGTGCAGCGTGCATTGCTTGGTGTAGTATGTACAGACTTGAATATGGGTCTTGCTGTAGATGAAGAAAATCAGACGATCAAGGAGATTAAAGAAAAGGCTAAAGAATTAGGTATTAAAGAAGGTATCTGGGTTCGTGAAGTAGCTGAAGGAGGTTCCTCTGCCGGCATTCTGAAAGAGAATGACGTGATTACCTCTCTGGATGGAAGAAAGATACACCGCTTTGCCGACTTGCAGGAAGAACTTGCTAAACACCGTCCGGGTGATAAGGTGAAGGTAACCGTGTTGCGCGACAAAAAAGAGAAAACTGTTGAAGTTACTTTGAAAAACGAGCAAGGTACTACGAAAGTAGTGAAAGATGCGGGTATGGAAATCTTGGGTGCAGCCTTCAAACCGATATCTCCTGAATTGAAGAAACAGCTTAATTTAGGCTATGGACTGGAAGTGACTGGCGTTGCCGATGGAAAAATGGCTGATGCTGGTATCCGTAAGGGCTTTATTATATTGAAAGCTAACGGACAACCGGTGAGATCAACCGAAGATTTGGAAAAAGTGATGAAGGAAGCTCAGAAGTCTCCGGAACAAGGATTGTTTATCACTGGTATGTTCCCGTCAGGAAAACGTGCAATGTATGCGGTGGATTTAACACAAGAATAAAGAGACTTGTAATTTAACGATGTACGATGTGCCATTGGAATTCGTGTTGAAACAATAAGGTATTAGAAGCTATATATAATAATGTGTAATTCCAATTGTACATCGTACATCGCTGAAATGTAAAATAGAAAGGATTGTAATTTTAGCAAACAAAAACGAAAAAGAGGATGTCGCGAAATACTTGTCGACATCCTTTTTGTTATTAAGAGTAAGATATAAATAAGGTAAAAAAGTTGGGATGAGATTATTATAACAAAATAAAAAGTCGTAACTTTGCAACCCAAATCTGTTTTATAAGAATGAGACAACTAAAAATTACAAAAAGTATCACTAACAGAGAGAGCGCTTCTCTTGACAAGTATTTGCAGGAAATCGGTCGCGAAGACCTGATTACAGTCGAAGAAGAGGTAGAGCTCGCTCAGCGCATCCGCAAGGGTGACCGTATTGCGCTTGAAAAGCTGACACGTGCCAATCTGCGTTTCGTTGTATCTGTAGCCAAACAGTACCAGAACCAAGGTTTGAGTTTGCCCGACTTGATTAATGAGGGCAATTTAGGACTGATTAAGGCTGCCGAAAAGTTTGATGAAACACGTGGTTTCAAGTTTATCAGTTATGCAGTATGGTGGATACGCCAGTCCATTTTGCAAGCTTTGGCAGAGCAATCACGTATTGTTCGTCTTCCATTGAATCAAGTAGGTTCGCTGAATAAAATTAGCAAAGCCTTTTCTAAATTCGAGCAGGAAAATGAGCGTCGTCCGTCTCCCGAAGAACTTGCTGATGAATTGGAAATCCCTGTTGACAAGATCTCTGATACGTTGAAGGTTTCCGGACGCCATATTTCGGTGGACGCACCTTTCGTAGAAGGAGAAGATAACAGCCTGCTGGATGTGCTGGTCAACGATGATTCTCCTATGGCAGACCGCGCATTAGTGAACGAGTCTCTTGCGAAGGAAATTGATAGAGCTCTTTCTACGTTAACCGATCGCGAAAAAGAAATCATTCAGATGTTTTTCGGTATCGGACAGCAAGAAATGACATTAGAAGAAATCGGCGACAAATTCGGTCTTACCCGTGAACGTGTGCGCCAGATTAAAGAAAAAGCAATTAGAAGATTAAGACAAAGTAATCGTAGTAAATTGCTCAAATCTTATTTGGGATAAATAAGAAATATCAATCTCCTACAAATAGAAGGAATTAAAAAACCGTATGTCTTAATAAGGCATGCGGTTTTTTTATTATCTTTGCCACTCATAACTTATAACTTAAACTAATGAAGTACGTTCGTATATTTTTTGCCATAGCTTTGGCTTTCATGTTTTTTTCAGCATTTACTCTTAAAAATGTTGATAAACCTGTGTATGCATTTGGTGTAGCTGCCTCTTTTAATGACTCGGTGGTGTATTGTACGGAAATCCAAGTGTTAGACAGCATTGAACTTGATAAAACCGGCTTTCTGCCCAAGCGAGACTTATATGCTTATCAGTTAAAAACTTATTTGGAGTATGATTTGCAGAAACCGGACTATACTTGCATGATTTATTTTTCAGATAACAAGAAAAAACTGGAAAAAGAAGCTTCTAAAGTGAAGAGCAAATATAAGAAGGGTAGCGGTCTTCTTCTACAAGTGGTTGATCCTGCTGCTTTTGCTTTTAAGAAGGCTCAAGAATAACATCTATAAGGACTATTCTTTAAATTCGTTTTTGTTATGAAATCCAAATATCTTTTCTTTCTATGGATCTGCTGCTCTGTAATGTTGACGGCATGCGGCAAAGACGATCCTGTGCCGGAACCAAAGCCTGGACCGCCTGTAGAAGGAGGACGTACCGTTTTAATCTATCTTGCTGCGGATAATAGTTTGGCTAGTTTCGCGTTAGCTGATTTGGAAGAGATGAAAACCGGTATGGCGAAAGTTAAGAATTCAGGAGTACATTTGTTAGTATATATAGATACAGGTTCTGAACCACGCCTCATTGAATTGGAAAACAAGAATGGGGTAACTGTAGAAAAAACGATTAAAACATATGAGCGCAATCGTAATTCTGTAGGTGAGGCTGAAACTGTTGAGGTCTTTAAGGATGTTTTTAGCAATAATACTTACAAGGCAGAAAGTTATGGTTTGATCTATTGGTCCCACGGAGATGGTTGGATTCCCAATCCACTTCCTTCAACGAGATGGATTGGACAGGATACTAGTAACGGTACCCACTATATGAATATTGCAGAATTAGTATCTATTTTATCGACAGCTCCTCACTTCGATTTTGTTTTGTTCGATGCTTGCTTCATGCAGTCTATTGAAGTAGCCTATGCTTTGCGTAAATTTACAGATTATTATATTGGCTCGCCCACGGAGATTCCTGGTCCCGGAGCTCGTTACGATGTACTTGTCCCTGCTCTTTTTGCCAATGGTGAGGTTGCTTCAAATGTAGCCGTTGCTTATTTTACTCCTTACCAAGAGATTTATAATGACGGAAAGGGAATATCCAATACGAACTGGACGGGTGGCGTTTCTGTCTGCGTACTTAAAAGCTCAGAATTGGAATCTCTGGCGGATATCACCCAACAGGTTTTGTCAGAGAATACAAATAATGAAAATTTGCTCTCTGGTGTTTTTGATTATGATCAACGCTCCAAGATAAAGGGGCATGTTGGTTATTATGATTTTGTGCAAATCATGCAGAATTTGGCAGATAATGCAGCCTTTACAGCCTGGAAGGGCGTTTATGATAAAACGTTGTCTTCTTGGAGGACTACTCCCCAAAATTATTCTGCTTATGGAGGTATGTTTTCAATGGAAGGTACCAATGGCGTTTCTCACTATATTCCTACTTCTTTTCAATCGGCAGCCATGGCAGCTTATCGTTCTACAGAATGGTATCAAGCTGCAGGACTCTCTAAATTAGGCTGGTAAAAAGTCTCTTTTTCTCTAATATATGTTAATGATGAGCTGATTAACATTATTTTCCAATGGAAATTATTTTGTATTAGAAATTATTGCTTTATTTGCACTATCAAATATCAATAACTAAGAAATATGAAATATGTTATCATTGGCGGTGTAGCAGGTGGAGCAACGGCAGCCGCACGACTAAGAAGAGTAGATGAAATGGCTGAAATCCTTTTATTGGAAAAAGGACCTCACATCTCGTATGCCAACTGTGGTTTACCTTATTATATAGGTGGTGTCATTACCGAGCGTGAAAGACTGCTTTTACAGACACCGGAATCTTTTGGTACACGTTTCCGTATTGACGTAAGGGTACAGAACGAGGTACTTGCCATTCATCCTGAAACTAAAACTCTGACTATTCAGCGTGCTGATGGAGTAGAATACGAAGAAACTTATGACAAACTTTTAATGTCTCCGGGAGCTAATCCCGTCAAACCTCCCTTGGAGGGCATTAATTCAGAAGGTATCTTTACGCTGCGTAATGTAGAAGATACTGATCAAATCAAGGCTTATATTACCGATAAACAAGTAAAGCGTGCTGTGGTAGTAGGGGCAGGTTTCATTGGATTGGAGATGGCTGAGAATTTGCATCATGCCGGGGTGGATGTTTCCATCGTTGAAATGGGCAACCAAGTAATGGCTCCTATTGATTTTTCAATGGCAGCACATATCCATCAGCACCTAGTTCAAAAAGGTGTATCTTTATATTTGGAAGAAGGAGTTACTCATTTTCAACGTACCGACCAAGGTATTACAGTCTTTCTAAAAAGCGGTAAAACAATTCCTGCTGATATGGTATTGCTTTCTATTGGTGTGCGTCCGGCAACGGCTTTAGCACAGAAAGCCGGTCTGAAGTTAGGAGAAATGGGAGGCATATGGGTAGATGAGTATTTGGAAACTTCCGCAAAAGATATATATGCAGTAGGTGATGCCATTGAATATCCTCATCCGTTGACAGGAAAACCTTGGCTTAATTACCTTGCAAATCCTGCCAATCGTCAGGGGCGTATTGTAGCAGATAATATGGCGTTTGGAAACACTGTTTCCTATGAAGGAGCCATCGGTACTTCCATTGCTAAAGTTTTTGATATGACCGTAGCATCTACCGGACTCGCTGCTAAACGTTTGAAACAATGGGACATGGAATATCAAACTTCAGTAACTCATTCTGCTTCTCATGCGGGTTATTATCCGGATGCATTACCTTTAACGCTGAAACTGACTTTCCATCCCAAGACCGGTAAGATTTACGGTGCACAATGTGTGGGCTACGACGGTGTAGATAAACGCATTGACCAAATTTCTCAGCTCATCAAACACGGTGGTACAGTATACGATCTTGTGGAAACAGAACATGCTTATGCACCTCCTTTCTCTTCTGCCAAAGACCCGATTGCTATTGCCGGGTATGTAGCTTCCAATATTATGAGTGGTGGTATGCCTGCAATCTCTTGGCGTGAACTGGTAGAACAGAAGGATCAAGTCATGTTGATAGATACTCGTACACCTGAAGAATACTCCTTTGGTACCATTCCGGGAGCTATCAATATTCCTTTGGATGAAATTCGAGAACATCTCTCTGATATTCCAACGGATAAACTAGTAGTTCTTTTCTGCGCTGTTGGACTGCGTGGTTACTTGGCGCAACGCATTTTGCGAGGACATGGTTACAGTAATACTCGTAACCTGATTGGTGGTTATAAAACTTATTCTACAAGCATGGCTCCAGTACCGTCTCCAACCGAGACTTCGTCTAATAGTTCTGCTCCGGCTTCGGCAACTTCGCAATCTCATGTTCATTCGGTAGATTCCACTTCGGCTTCTACACCGGAAAAAGAGGTGCTGAAAATCAATGCTTGTGGTTTGCAATGTCCCGGTCCCATTATACAAGTGAAGATGGCAATCGACAGTATCGCTGTAGGTGATCGTGTGGAGATTGTAGCTACGGATGCTGGTTTTGCTCGTGATGCTTCTGCGTGGTGTGACACTACAGGCAACAAATTGATTGAGAAGCATGAGGAAAAGGGACGTTATACGGTTGTGATAGAGAAAGCCGATCCTGTTTGCTCCTCTATCTCTCATTCTGGAGGAAGAGGTAAGACTTTCATTATGTTCAGCGATGATTTAGATAAAGCCTTGGCCACCTTTGTTCTAGCAAATGGGGCGGCCGCCACAGGACAGAATGTCTCTATATTCTTCACATTCTGGGGACTGAATGTGCTGAAAAAAGTAAAGAAGCCCGCTGTGAAGAAAGATATCTTTGGAAAGATGTTCGGTATGATGTTACCATCCAACTCCCTGCAGCTAAAACTGTCGAAAATGAATATGTTTGGCATGGGTACCCGCATGATGCGCTTCTTGATGAAACGTAAAGGTATTGATTCATTAGAAGCTTTACGTTCACAAGCTTTGGCGCAAGGAGTGGAGTTTATTGCTTGCCAAATGTCGATGGATATGATGGGCATCCAACGTGAAGAATTATTGAATGCGGTTACCATAGGTGGTGTGGCAACGTATATGGAACGTGCCGATAAAGCGAATGTTAATCTTTTTATATAAGAGTAGCGTTTCAACCGGAATATCATTATTTTTTCACGCTAAAAGATAGAAAACAATATGGAGACTTTGTGTAAAATCCGTGATGTCTATCGGGCGATCTCTGAATTTGAGGTTCAATTTATACTGTTGTATGATCTTTCATTGAATGAAGGAATGCTGTTGTGTACATTGCTGAACCGTCCTAAGCTTACTTCCAGCGAAATTGCGGAAGCTCTGGGATTGTCTGCCTCGAATACTTCTAAAGTTATTCGCTCGGTAGAAGATAAAAAGTTGATTACTCGTTTGATTGGTAAAGAGGATAAGCGTCAGATGCATTTTACTTTGACGTCGGAAGGACAAAATAAGATTACTGATATCAAGGATGTTGCCTTCGAGATACCTGAATTACTCAAGAAAGTGGTAAGTACAGTATAGAAACATCTTCAACTTCAAGATGAGTTCAGTGGAAAGTTTATTCATAGCTTAGGAACGCTTGTTCCAAGGTTGGGAATGCCTGTTCCAAGGTTGCGGATATCTATTCCCAGCCTTGGAACAGAGATCTCTCCTAACAGAGAATACGTTTTCTTCTTGAACTCAATAAGTTGTTTCTTACTAGTGGGAAGAACCAAGCCTTTTGTTAAGAAAGGATAGGGATGAAGGTAATTATTTATCGGAAAGGAAGCATCTTTTCTCTATGAATCCGAAAGATGTTTATCCCAAATGGCGGATAGAACCTTTTGTCTGACAACCGGAATAGAACATGATATACGGCTGGTTCCGATATATTGGAAAAGGAATATAGATTCCAATACAAATAAGTGGAGGCTTTTTTATGTTAATTGCTCAAGAATGCCTTACTTTGCTGCTAAATATTTAGCAATCGGATATGCAAAAATTATTGTCATTGCCGCCTAATCTGGTATCGGCATTTTATGAACTAGAAAATATAGATCGTACAGAGTGGTTTTGTACTTCCGACCCGGTAGGAATGAAGCTGGGTTCAGGCGGAGGAACAACTTGGCTCTTGCGTGAATGGTATAAGAATAGAAAAAAAGAACACTCCACTGAAAAACGGATCTTGCTTCATGCAGGAGGACAAAGCCGACGTTTACCGGGTTACGCACCCTCTGGGAAGGTTTTAACCCCGATACCGGTATTTCGCTGGGCACGTGGCCAAAGGTTGGGACAAAACTTGCTTTCTCTCCAACTTCCGCTTTACGAGAAAATAATGGAACGTGCACCGGACAGCCTGCGTACACTGATTGCAAGCGGTGATGTTTATATCCGTGCCGAGAAACCTCTGCAGGAGATTCCCGATGCAGACGTTGTGTGTTACGGTTTGTGGGTTGATCCGCTATTAGCCACTCACCACGGCGTATTTGTTTCGGATCGTAAGCATCCGGAGGCACTCGATTTCATGTTGCAGAAGCCTTCATTGGAGGAATTGGAAAATCTCTCCAAAACACATCTGTTTTTGATGGATATCGGCATTTGGTTATTGAGTGACCGGGCGGTTGAACTGCTGATGAAACGTTCTCAGAAAGAAGACGGCGCCTCAGAGAAGGATGTTCCGTATTCCGACTTAAAATATTATGACTTGTATTCCGATTTTGGCTTGTCTTTAGGAAATCATCCGCGCATCACCGATGAAGAACTAAACTCTTTGTCTGTAGCCATACTTCCGTTGCCGGATGGCGAATTTTATCATTATGGTACCAGCCGTGAATTGCTGTCGTCTACAGTGGCCTTGCAGAACAAGGTGTACGATCAACGACAGATCATGCACCGAAAGGTGAAGCCAAATCCGGCCATCTTTGTACAGAATGCAAAAGTGGAGGTGCCTCTTTCTCCTAAGAATGACAGCCTCTGGATTGAAAATAGTTTTGTGGGGGCTTCATGGATTTTGGGTGCACGGCAGATTATTACCGGAGTCCCGAAAAACGACTGGGCGCTGACTATACCTGATGGTGTTTGCATAGACGTGGTTCCTCTTGGCAACAAACGTTGGGCAGTGCGTCCTTACGGTTTTGAGGATGTTTTTAAAGGAGATCTCAGTGATCTTAAGACCCAATTCTTAGGAATGCCGTTCCAGTCTTGGCTGAAAGAACGCAGTTTGACAGTAGAGGATATCAAAGGTAGAACAGAGGACCTCCAAGCTGCTTCCATCTTCCCGATGGTAGAAAACGAGGTGGAAATGGGACAAGTGCTTCGCTGGATGGTTTCTGAACCTTGTCTGAAAGAAGGAAAGGCAATCTGGCTGGCAAACAACCGTTTGTCTGCTGATGAAATATCGGCGCAGGCCGATTTACGTTTGCTGTATGCGCAGCGAGCAAATTTCTGCAAGGAAAACTGGGAAGTATTGGCTCGTAATCATGAGAAAAGTGTGTTTTATCAGCTTGATTTGGTTGATGTTGCCAATGATTTTCATACATTCAAACTTGAAAAGCCGAAAGTATTGTCTGCGGATGCCCCGTTGATGCAGCGCATCCACAACCGTATGTTGAGGGCGCAGATTGAAAAATTGAATGATAAAGATTTCAAGAGAGATGAAGAGGCAGCTTTCAGCTTGTTGCGCGAAGGCTTGTTGGCCGATTTATACGAACGCAAGAGTCTGCCGCACTTGAATGTATATAGTGATCAGATAGTATGGGGACGTAGCCCTGTGCGCATAGATATGGCAGGCGGGTGGACAGATACTCCTCCTTATTCCTTGTTTGCCGGCGGAAATGTAGTAAACATCGCCATTGAATTGAACGGACAGCCTCCTTTGCAAGTATATGTAAAGCCTTGTAAGGAGCATCGCATTGTTTTGCGCTCCATAGATATGGGAGCCATGGAGGTAGTGAATACCTTCGAAGAGTTGCAAAATTATTGCACCGTGGGTTCTCCTTTTTCTATTCCTAAAGCAGCCTTAGCCTTGGCGGGATTTGTACCTGCATTCTCAGAAAAGAGCTATCCTTCGCTTGAGAAGCAATTGGAAGCTTTTGGTACGGGTATTGAAATCACCCTGCTTTCTGCCATACCGGCAGGATCGGGTTTGGGTACAAGTTCTATATTAGCTTCTACAGTTTTGGGTTCGTTAAGTGATTTCTGTGGACTCCTATGGGACAAGAATGAAGTATGTCGTCGCACCCTTGCCTTGGAACAGTTGTTGACGACGGGTGGTGGCTGGCAGGATCAATACGGCGGTGTATGGCAAGGTATAAAACTCTTGCAGACTGACCCCGGATTTATTCAACAACCATTAGTACATTGGTTGCCCGAACATCTGTTTACTCATCCGGAATACAGAGATTGTCATTTGTTATACTACACGGGCATTACGCGAACTGCCAAGGGTATCCTTGCCGAAATTGTAAGATCTATGTTCCTTAACTCCTCCTTGCATCTGGGATTGCTGGAAGAAATGAAAGCGCATGCTCTTGAAATGGCAGAAGCTATTCAGCGGAATGACTTCAGGAGTTTTGGTGCATTAGTGGGAAAGACCTGGGCACAAAATAAAGCATTGGATAGTGGAACGAATCCCCCGACAGTAGAAACCATTATCAATCAGATAAAAGAGTATACCTTAGGATATAAGTTGCCGGGAGCCGGTGGGGGAGGTTATCTATATATGGTGGCCAAAGATCCGCAGGCAGCAGTTCGCATTCGTGAGATATTGACTCAAAACGCTCCTAATCCGAGGGCGAGATTTGTGGAAATGTCACTCTCAGACAAAGGATTCCAAGTTTCTCGTTCGTAAACAATGATTAGATTTTAAATGATATGAAGCTAGTAAAGAGCAAAGAGGGTATATCTTATTTATTACCATTTATTCTGGTGACTTCCCTGTTTTTCTTGTGGGGATTTGCCCATAGTATTCTAGATGTATTGAATAAGCATTTCCAAGATGTACTTGTCATTTCCAAAGCGAAATCGGCCATGGTGCAGGCAGTAGTCTACGGCGGTTACTTTCTAATGGCGATTCCTGCGGGGATGTTTATTCGTAAGTATGGCTATCGAATGGGAGTCATATTGGGGTTGCTGCTGTATGCCTTAGGAGCCTTTCTTTTTGTTCCCGGCAGCAAACTGATGTCTTTTGAGTTTTTTCTTTTCTCCTTGTTTATCATTGGTTGTGGATTGACTTGTCTGGAAACGGCAGCCAACCCTTATGTGACCGTGTTGGGTGATCCTGAAACCGGAGCAAGCCGTTTGAATTTGGCACAATCTTTCAATGGTTTGGGGTGGATACTCGGGCCTTTGGTGGGCGGTTTAGTCTTATTTTCTGATGGAGGGGGTGATATTTCGTTTCCTTATTTAGGAATAGGCTGTGTAGTGGTGCTGGTGGCCATTCTGTTTATGCGTGTGCGTTTGCCTGAAATCAAAGAAGAGATCGTTCACGAGACAGAAGGCACTCATCTTAAACGAGGACTTTGGAAACAGGCTCATTTCGTTGTTGGAGTATTGGCTCTGTTCTGCTATGTAGCTGCACAAACGGGCATCAATAGTTTCTTCATAAACTACGTTACCGAATCTTCCATCAACATAGGAAACCAAGAAGCTGCCCTATTACTCTCTTTCGGAGGTATGGGATTGTTTATGGTCGGACGCTTTTTAGGAAGTTGGCTGATGGAGAAGATCGCAGCGGAACGGCTGTTGCTTTACTTTGCAGTAGGCGCGTTTGTTTGTATGATTTTGGTCATTATAGGTGGCGGATGGTTTGGAGTAACTGCTTTATTTATCTGCTATTTGTTCGAATCCATAATGTTTCCTACCATTTTCGCATTGGCTATCTGCCGACTGGAGCAGCATACCAAGCAGGCTTCTTCTTATCTCATTATGGCTATTGTAGGCGGCGCAATTGCTCCGGTGTTGATGGGCATTTGCGGCGAACAGGAAATTCGTTATGGATTCTTTATCCCCATGGTTTGCTTTGTTGTGATAGGATTTTATGCATTTAAATATAAGAAATTAAGTAGGAAAGACTAGAACTTTCTAATTTTATTCGTGATGATAAGGCCCTCCGTTTAAGATAGTCATGGCTCTGTAAAGCTGTTCTACGAAAATAAGACGCACCATTTGATGCGAAAAGGTCATGCGTGACAGAGACATTTTTTCATGAGCCGTTTCATACACCTTTGGAGAGAATCCGTAAGGGCCACCAATAATGAACACCAGCCTTTTATTTACAGTATTCATCTTGCGCTTCATATAGTCTGCAAACTCTATGGAGCGCATTTCTTTTCCGCCTTCATCCAGCAATACAATAACATCTCCCGGCTGGAGTGCTTTCAATATCAGTTCACCTTCTTTTTCCTTTTGCACCTCCGTGGAAAGGCTTTTAGTGTTTTTGAGTTCGGGAATCACTTCCATCTCAAATGAAAGAGAACGTTTGGTGCGTTGTATGTAGTCATTAATAGCTGTAATAAAATGTGGTTCTACAGTTCGTCCTACGACAAGCAGAGTTGTTTTCATGCTGGTTTCGTTTTGATTAGCGTACAAAAATAGCTCTTTTTTATTGTATTTTACGATAAATGCTTACCTTTGCCTATCATTAATACTTGTGGAAATGAAAAAACGAGTAGTTTTATTGTTGACCGGCCTTTTCATTTGGATGTCCTCACTCTTTGCTCAGGATTTGCCTGCGGGGGTGATTGGGGCTTTCAAAAAAGGAAGTTCTCAAGAACTTAACAGGTATCTGAGCGATAAGGTGGATTTGATCATTCAGAATAAAGCATCCAATGTTGATAAATCGTCGGCAGAAGAAACCATGTCTGATTTCTTCTCCACGAATCAAGTTAACGATTTTAATGTGAACCACCAAGGGCAGCGCGATGAGTCTAGTTTCGTTATCGGCACCTTGACCACTACGAATGGAAACTTTCGAGTGAATTGTTTCTTCAGAAAAGTACAAAACAAATATGTCATACATCAAATAAGAATAGATAAAACAAATGAATAAAGAAGAAGAATTGATTGACAGGCTGATTGACCTAGCTTTTGCTGAAGATATAGGAGATGGTGATCATACCACTCTTTCTTGCATTCCGACTACGGCAATGGGCAAATCCAAACTTCTGATTAAAGAAGCCGGTATTCTTGCCGGTATCGAAGTAGCCAAAGAGGTGTTTCGCCGCTTTGACCCCACTATGAAAGTGGAGGTATTCATGCAAGATGGCGCAGCGGTGAAGCCGGGTGATGTTGCTATGGTTGTGGAAGGTAAAGTACAATCTCTGTTGCAGACTGAAAGGCTGATGTTGAACATCATGCAGCGCATGAGTGGTATTGCTACTATGACTCACAAATATGCCGAGAAACTGAAAGGTACGAATACCCGTGTACTCGATACTCGTAAAACAACTCCGGGCATGCGTATCCTTGAAAAAATGGCTGTGAGGATTGGTGGCGGTGTAAACCATCGTATCGGTCTGTTCGATATGATTCTGTTGAAAGACAATCATGTGGACTTTGCCGGCGGAATTGACAAAGCGATTACACGCGCCAAGGAGTATTGTAAGGAGAAAGGAAAAGATCTTAAGATAGAAATCGAAGTACGCAACTTTGATGAGTTGCAACAAGTGCTTGATTTGGGCGGCATTGACCGTATCATGTTCGACAACTTTACGCCTGAACTGACGAAGAAAGCTGTTGAGATGGTAGGTGGCTGCTATGAAACCGAATCGTCTGGTGGTATCACCTTTGAGACCTTGCGTGATTATGCCGAATGTGGTGTGGACTTTATCTCGGTCGGTGCGTTGACTCATTCAGTGAAAGGATTGGATATGAGTTTTAAAGCATGTTGACAAGGATAGATCATAATATTGCAGAATAGAAGGAAAGCCTCTCATAAAGTATGCTGGATTGCGGCAGATTTATGAGAGGTTTTTTTCTTTTTTCTTTAACTTCTTTTTAGAATAAACTCAGCAGCATTTTGAAAGCTGCTGCGTCTAACTAACAAACGACGCGAAGAGGCGTCCGTAAAACGAGCACTGACATTGGAAAACGAAACAGAACTAATAGAGGGCTGCCGGGCAGGAAGAGATTTCGCTCGAAAGGAATTATATACTCTCTATTCCAAGCAGATGCTGGCGATATGTTATCGTTATACGGGCGATATTGACGCGGCTCATGACGTATTGCATGATGGTTTCATCAAAATTTTTACCCGTTTCACGTTTCGTGGAGAATGTGCGCTGCGCACTTGGGTAACGAGGGTGATGGTAACTCAGTCCATAGACTATTTGCGGAAACAGAAGCGTTTCAACGAATTGGTGGTGAATGGGGAACTACTTCCGGATATAGAGGATGAAACGAGTATTGCTGAAGCTGGTGGTCATCTTTCAGAAGATGTATTGATGGCGTTTGTGGCAGAACTTCCTGATGGATGTCGTACGGTGTTTAACTTGTACGTTTTTGAGGAGAAGTCCCATAAAGAAATTGCCGGAATGCTCCATATCAAGGAACATTCATCCACTTCGCAGCTGCATCGTGCCAAATGTTTGTTAGCAAAAAGAATTAAAGAATATCATAACAATGAGAGAGAAAGATAAAATAACAGACTTGTTCCGTCATCGTCTCACCGATGCGGAAATGACTGTGCAGGATGACTTTTGGGAAGGATTGCAACGCGGTTTATCTCAAGCTACAATAGCAGATGGCGAGCAGACTTCTGAGTATTTGTCAGCATCAGCTGCCGCGGTAGGTCGGAAGCGTATTCCTTTTACTCCAAGATTTTATCGGGTGGTAGCTGCGGCATCAGTAGTCTTTGTGCTGGGTGCGGCATCAGCAGCGTTTTGGTATTTTTCTCCTAAAGAAGAGATTAAAGAAGCTTTTACGCAGGCAGCCGCTATGACACCCGAAGGTAGTCTGAATGGAGATATAGTGCAGGAAAACTTTCCTTCTATTCATCAATCAAAGCCCACAGCACAAAAGCCGGGAATAAAACAACCTGTAAGTGGTACCCCGATAGGCCTGACAACCGAAACGGACGAGGAATCCGTTTCTCTTCATGTTTCTATTACATTTTCACAAAGAGTTTATAGTAATCATCAAGCAGCAGGAAACGGTTATTATGTGAACCAGCATACAACGGAGAATGATATCTATCAGGTAGAAACGGATAGTACCCATACTGTTTTGGACCTAAATTCTACGATGACTACCCATGATAAGGGGAAAATGATGCAAGCGGAAAGTACTCCGAAACCCCGTAACTGGGCATTAAAGGCTGCTGTTGGAACCTCTCTGCCCAAAAGTCAGTTTGATATGCCATTTACCGCGGAACTCACCCTGGAACGACGTTTGAATAACTACTTCTCTTTGGAGACGGGATTGCAGTATCATTGTTTGCCCGCAGACCGTACCCTACATACTTTGGCAGTTCCCGTCCAATTGAATGCAGTGCTTGCAAGTACTTCTAAAATCGATTTTTATGCTACAGTGGGAGGGGCTATTGAAAAATGTATCGCCGGAGTATCCAATCATAGCTTTAAGGCAGAGCCGGTACAATTATCTGTAGCCGCCGGAGTAGGAGTTAGGTATAAAATGAACGACCGTTTTGCGCTATTTGCCGAACCGTCCGTCTCTCATCATTTTGACACAGATTCACAAACAAAATCATTGCGTACGGAACGTCCCGTTAATTTGAACCTATTGTGTGGGGTACGCATGACCTATTAATCTTAAATGGTATATGAAGATGAAAACCTTTTCTAATAACTTATCTATATTCGGGCGTATTCTACTGCTCGTACTCTTTATTTTTTCTTTGACTTCATGTTCCAAAGAAACATTGGATTACAACCATCCGGATGTAGATTTGTTTGTGAAGCAATTAAAGGCAGGTAAGTATTCCGCTCAAAGTCCGGATGGACTGAATAGTATGCCGAAATTTGCCGCCAAAGATATAGAAGCCTTACTGAAATTTGCCGAAGATCTAACGGTAATTCCCTCTTTTCCTTTAGCTCCGGTTTCTTATTCGGCAGGTGGAAAATTGCGCTTGGGGGAGTGTATCTTATGGACAGTAGAAACCATCCGTCTTGGCTACAATGCATCAATGGGGTGTAAAATCGTACATGCAGATGCTGAAAATTATGAAGGTATCTACTTCCTTACGGACGAGGAGGTGCTGGATGCAGCAGCCCGTTATCGCCGTTGGTGGGAGTCTCGGAAATATCCTCGTACTATGTGGACGATTGACCCTTGCTACGATGAGCCACTTTGCGGAAGTGGATATATGTGGTGGTAGATATTACACCGGAATTCGTTTCTATATTAGGTATTAAGTAATCAAATTAGTAGGTGAGGAAATTTATATTTATATTGGGGTTGCTCTGTGCGGTAACCTTCTCTCTTTATGCCCAAAATTGGACACCTCAAGACTCTTTGAGGTTGCAACAATTGCTGAAAGGAAATGAGGAAGTGAAGGTGAATTCGGATGCTTTGAAGGAACTTGAAATGAACTTTTTGGGAACTCCTAGAGTGTCGACAAAGAAATCTTGGATGAATTTTGACAATACTTTGCCTACTTCATTACAAGAGGAACCCAAGAAGAAAATCAAACTGACTCTACGCCCTTATGCAACCAATACCAAGTACAATTGGGACCCCGTCTATCAGAAGAAGATCAAAATAGAAGAGAATACTTGGCGTGGAGACTCTTTCTATGAGCTCAAACAGTTGCTTGTCTATACTAACTGGGCGAAGAATCCTCTGGATGCCGGTTTGCGTGAAAGTGTAGAACAAATCGAAGCGACCGGATTGCGTTATCGGGTGACGGAACGTGCTAACAATATGGCGGTGGGAAGTTGGCAGGGAGCCGGAGGTGGCGGAATTGGCAATCTTGATTTAATGACTCCTTTTACTCGTGAATTTTGGAACTTCAAAGGGCGTAAACGTCGCGCACGTACATTAGAGGTATTGCGAACTTATGGCGATTCGACAACCTTCATGATTCAAGAGCCGATAGAGTTGATTCATAAGTGATCATTTGGATAGAACTATATAATTTCTCATTTTTTGAACTTTCTTCTTTTTCTTCTTGTTATCATCCTATAATCCTTTGATAAAATTAGAATGAATAGAGTAACTTCTCTTTTTGGCATAAAATATCCGATTATTCAAGCGGGTATGGTTTGGTGCAGTGGTTGGAGACTTGCATCTGCAGTCAGTAACTCAGGAGGATTGGGCTTGATTGGCTCAGGCTCTATGCATCCTGAAACTTTACAGGAACATATTCGTAAATGTCGTGAGGCCACTCCCAATTCATTTGGAGTGAACATTCCTTTGATGTATCCTCAGATAGAAGAAATCATGCAGATTATTGTAGAGGAAGGCGTAAAAATTGTATTTACCTCGGCAGGTAGTCCTAAAAAATGGACAGGATGGCTGCACGATCATGGTGTCACTGTGGCACATGTTGTTTCTTCTTCCCGTTTTGCTGCAAAGGCAGAAGAAGCCGGAGTAGATGCCATCGTTGCCGAAGGCTTTGAGGCCGGCGGTCATAACGGAAGAGAAGAGACTACAACCTTGTGTCTAGTACCTGCCGTACGTGAAGCAACTACGTTGCCATTGATTGCAGCTGGAGGCATTGCTACCGGTGAAGCGATGCTTGCAGTTCGTGCGTTGGGAGCTGAAGGAGCACAAATAGGTACACGTTTTGCCTTAACAGCTGAAAGCTCTGCCAGTGAGGCATTTAAAAAATATTGTTTGCATCTGGAAGAAGGAGATACCCGATTGTTGTTGAAAAAGTTATCGCCTGTTCGTTTGGTGCGCAATCATTTCCGTGATGCTGTAGAGGCTGCTGAGGCTATTGGAGCAACTGAAGAAGAACTTCGCATTCTTTTAGGGCGCGGACGTGCTAAGCTGGGCATATTTGAAGGCAATCTTGAAGAAGGCGAACTGGAACTTGGACAAGTTTCTTCTTTACTCCGCGGAAAAGACATACAGTCTGTAGCGGCTGTGATGAAAGAATTGATGGAGGAGTATAGAAGGACTTTAGATAGGATGCGAGATAGATTATAACGATATAGAATCAAAAATAAGTGGTTTGCCTATTCCTAATGAGAGAATATAGCAAACCACTTTTTTATAAGCCCTTATAGGTCACAAACTGATAGGTTCATATTTTAGGCCGAACACTTCTGCTACAGCCTGGTAGGTTACTTTGCCTTCTTCTATGTTCAATCCCAACGCTAATGCCGGATCATCCTTGCAAGCTTGTCTCCAACCTTTACATGCCAAGGCTAGGGTATAAGGCAATGTAGCATTGGTCAGTGCCATGGTTGAAGTGAAAGGTACGGCACCGGGAATGTTGGCAACTGCATAGTGCACAATGTTGTCCACGATATAGGTAGGCTCACTATGCGTGGTAGGGTGGGAGGTTTCAAAACAACCACCTTGGTCAATGGCAACATCTACCAGAACGGTACCGGGCTTCATCATTTTCAGCATCTCTTTGGTGATGAGATGAGGTGCTTTGTCGCCGGGAACAAGAACAGATCCGACTACCAGGTCTATAGTGGGAAGCTCCATCTTGATGTTGTGCATCGAAGAATAGAGTGTTTTCACATTTTTGGGCATTACTTCGCTAAGATAGCGCAATCTGCTTAGATTAATGTCGGTAATGAGCACTTCGGCACCCATCCCGGCAGCCATTTGTGCAGCATTGGTACCTACGATGCCACCCCCGAGAACCAATACACGTGCGGGGCGTACACCTGTTACGCCACCCATTAATTTCCCTTTTCCACCTTGAGGTTTTTCAAGGAAACGCGATCCTACTTGGGTCGCCATACGTCCTGCTACTTCGCTCATTGGAGTCAGTAACGGCAGTGAATGGTCTTCATTTTCTACTGTTTCATAAGCGATGCAGACGGCACCGCTTTCAATCATAGCTTCGGTTAATACTTTATCGGCGGCAAAGTGGAAATAAGTGAAAACCACTTGTCCCTTTTTAATCAGTTTGTACTCCGGTGCAATAGGTTCCTTCACCTTGACAATCATGTCGGATGCGGCATACGTGTCTTCAATAGTCGGTAAAGTTTGTGCACCTACGGCGATGTAATCATCGTCAGAAAAACCGCTGTTTGTGCCTGCCATGGCTTGCACATACACTGTATGACCACGTTTCACCAATTCGGCTACTCCGGCAGGGGTCATTCCTACGCGGTTCTCGTTGTTCTTGATTTCTTTAGGTACTCCGATAATCATAACCTTAAGAATTTAGAGGGTTAAACATCTTGCAAGATAAGGATTTCTCGGTTTCAGTGTTCCGTAAAGTAGGTGTTTTATAGCAGAAAACAAGTCACTTGGTGACAAAATGTTCAGTAATCTTTCTATCTTTGCAGGGATAAATAAGATTTGACGAAGCAAAGCTTCGCAGTGATTAGCGATGAATTACTTTTTGAGCAAGATATGAAATACTTGATATTCTTTTCTCTTCTTTTTTTTGTAGGTAGTGTGCAAAAAAGTCAGGCACAGGAAACCTTGGATGCAAAAAAAGCGACTTTTACTCAACCCTTTGATTTTCCAATCACCTTCTCCGGAAATTTTGGTGAAATACGTTCCAATCATTTTCATGGTGGACTGGATTTCAAAACCGGAGGTGCTATTGGCAAGCAAGTACGTGCATTGGCTGATGGATACATTTCACGTATCCGCGTGACGCATGGATCGGGATATGTACTGGATGTAGTTTATAACAACGGTTATTCAACCATTAATCGTCATCTCAATGCTTTTGTCGGTGAGATTGCCCGTAGGGTTGAAGCATTGCAATATGAAAAAGAGAGCTGGCAAGTAGAAATCACTCCTGAACCCGGCGAATATCCGGTAAAGGCAGGGCAAGTTATAGCTTTGAGTGGTAATACCGGATACTCTTTCGGTCCTCATTTACATTTAGATTTGATTGAAACCGAAACAGGCGATTATGTGGATCCTTTGCCTTTCTTTATGACGAAGGTGAAAGACCATACAGCTCCGCGTGCTGAAGGTATCATGTTATTTCCTCAACCCGGCAAAGGAGTCGTAAATGGAACACAAGCCCGTCAATCTTTTCCGGTGAAGCCAGTGAAGCCAATCACTGCTTGGGGAACAATTGGTGCAGGTATCCGTGCTTACGATTATATGGACGGTGTGAACAATCGTTATGGAGTAAAAACCGTCATTCTGGAAGTAGATGGGAAAGAAGTGTTTCGCAGCGTAGTAGATCGTTTTGCGTATGATGAGAATCCCTATATCAATTCGTGGACACACGGACAGTATATGAAGTCGTTCATTGAACCGGGCAATCATCTGCGCATGTTGCGTGCATCCAATGATAACCGTGGATTGGTAGACATCTATGAGGAGCGTCCTTACCAGTTTGTTTATACCTTAAGTGATGGACTAGGGAATACTTCAAGAGTCAACTTCACGGTGCAGGGAAAGAAAACTGATATATCTCCGGTGAATCATCGTGAAAAATATGCGTTTAAGTGGGACAAAGTGAATTACTTACAAGATCCGGGATTGGAATTAGTAATTCCTCGTGGCATGCTCTATGATGATGTATGGCTGAATTATGCAGTACGTGCCGATAGTGGTGATATCGCTTTCACATACCAGTTGAACGATACTCGTGTTCCCATGCATGGATACTGTGATTTGCGTATCGGTCTGCGTCATCGTCCGATTGAAGATGTGACTAAATATTATGTAGCAGGTGTCACCGCTCGTGGTGGAAAATACAGCATTGGAGGCACCTATGAAGAGGGGGCTATGAAAGTCCGTATTCGTGATTTGGGCACTTATACAGTAGCTGTCGACACTGTTCCGCCGAATATCACTCCGGTGAATCAGGCACAGTGGGGTCGCTCAGGACGTATTGTAATCAAGGCTCAGGATAAAGAAACGGGTATTCATAGTTATCGCGGTACGATTGACGGTAAATATGCCTTGTTTGGCAGACCGAACTCCATCAACAGTAATCTGGTTTGTGAACTCGATCCGAAACAAGTGGAAAAGGGAGGCAAGCATTGGGTGGAAATGACCGTGACAGATGGTTGTGGCAACCAAACGACCCAAGAATTTGAATTTGTGTGGTAAAGCGGTAAAGTCTGTTTCCCGTTTTTCTCTAAAGAGGGGGATTTGATGTTCTTCTGCTAAGCTCTTAGAAATAAAATGTAATAAATATATGTGTAATGAAGTCGTCATACTCAATTCTTTTTTCAAACAAAGAGTAGAGATGAGGCTTTTAATAATCAAATTATGAAAAAAAGACTGACTCTTACCGTCTTGTTGGTAGTAGTGGCAGTGGTGAATGCACTGGCTTGCACCAATCTCATTGTGGGCAAAAATGCTTCTGCCGACGGTTCTACCATCGTGTCTTATTCTGCCGATTCCTACGGTTTATTCGGCGAGTTATATCACTATCCGGCAGGTTTGCACAAGAAAGGAACGCTTCTTGACGTTCGTGAGTGGGACAGCGGCAAGTATCTGGGACAAATCGAGCAAGCACGCCAAACTTATAACGTGATTGGCAATATGAATGAATTTCAACTCACCATTGCTGAGACTACGTTTGGTGGCCGTCCCGAATTGGTAGATACAACCGGAATTATTGATTATGGAAGTTTGATTTACATCGGTTTGCAACGCTCACGTACTGCTCGTGAAGCCATTAAGGTAATGACCGAACTGGTGCAGGAATATGGATACTACAGTAGCGGAGAGTCATTCACGATTGCTGATCCGAATGAAATTTGGATTATGGAAATGATAGGCAAAGGCCCCGGTGTGCGTGGTGCCGTATGGGTGGCTGTTCGCGTGCCCGATGATTGTATCTCTGCACATGCTAATCAAAGCCGCATCCATCAATTTAATATGAACGATAAGGATTATTGCATGTACTCTTCCGACGTCATTTCCTTTGCCCGCGAAAAGGGATATTTTGACGGAGTGAATAAAGATTTTAGTTTCGCCAATGCTTACGCACCTCTTGATTTTGGGGCACGTCGTTATTGCGAAGCCCGCGTATGGAGCTACTTCAATATGTTCACTGATCGTGGCAATGAATTCTTACCTTATATTACAGGAGACACAGATGCTCCGATGCCTCTGTTTGTGAAGCCCAGTCGTAAAATTTCCGTACAGGATGTGAAGAATGCCATGCGCGACCATTACGAAGGTACCCCGCTTGACATTAGCAAAGACTTTGGTGCCGGTCCATATCATACGCCTTATCGCCTTTCACCTTTATCTTTCAAAGTAGGCGATCAGGAATACTTCAACGAGCGTCCTATCTCTACCCAACAGTCTGCTTTCGTATTTGTGGCACAGATGCGTTCCACCCTGCCCGATGCAGTGGGAGGTGTACTGTGGTTTGCTACCGACGATGCCAACATGACTGTCTTCACCCCGGTATATTGTTGCACCGATGAAGTGCCTGTATGCTATAGCCGTGTGGACGGTGCCGATTACATTACATTCTCCTGGAATTCTTCTTTCTGGATCTACAACTGGATTGCTAATATGGTTTATCCTCGTTATGACTTAATGATTGATGACGTACGGGCTACTCAGACAGAATTGGAAGCCACTTTCAGAGATGCGCAAGAAGGTATTGAATCTACAGCTGTGAAAATGTTGGAGAAAGATCCGGTTAAAGGCAAAGCTTTCCTAACCAACTATACCAACATGACAGCCCAAAGCACTTTCGAAACCTGGAAGCGTCTTGGCGAATTTCTTATCGTGAAATATAATGACGGTGTGGTGACACGCATGAAAGATGGTAAATTTGAACGTAATTCTATAGGTCAGCCGGCAGGTGTCACCCGTCCGGGCTACCCCAAAGAATTTTTGGAAGAGTACGTTAAACAGACTGGAGACAGATATAAAATAATCAAATAAAACCTTCTGCAAATTACATAAATGATTCATTTATCTGAAAAGAAAGTGGTAGAAATGTATGTAATTTGCAAAATCTGTGTAGAAAAAGAATAGGATATTTAAACTTATTCTCTTACATTTGTGATTTAACAGAGAGTTTATACAAACCTTTTAAACAACAATATTCTTATGGAAAATAAGGAACTGATTAAACAAGTCACTGAGAAAGCAGAAAAATGGCTTACCCCGGCTTACGATGCCGAGATTCAAGCTGAAGTGAAACGTATGTTGGAAAACCCGGATAAAACGGAACTGATTGATAGTTTTTATAAAGATTTGGAATTTGGTACAGGTGGTTTACGTGGCATCATGGGTGCCGGTACAAACCGCATCAATATCTATACCGTAGGTGCCGCTACACAAGGTTTATCCAATTATCTGAATAAGTGCTTTGCAGGCAAAGATCAGATTTCTGTCGTTGTAGGTTTTGATTGCCGCAACAACAGTGATAAATATGCTAAGATCTCTGCAGATATTTTCTCTGCAAATGGCATCAAGGTTTATCTTTTTGATGATTTGCGTCCTACACCGGAAGTGTCGTTCGCCATTCGTCATTTTGGCTGTCAAAGTGGTATCAATATCACTGCCAGCCACAATCCGAGAGAATACAATGGCTATAAGGCTTATTGGGATGATGGTGCACAGGTGCTTTCTCCACATGATAACGGTATCATTGAGGAAGTAAATAAGGTGACCGTAGCCGATATTAAGTTCAAGGGCAACCATGATTTGATTCAGGTTATTGGCAAAGACGTTGACCAACTTTACTTAGATATGGTTCATTCCATTTCTATTGATCCGGAAGTGATTAAACGTCAGAAAGACCTTAGCATTGTCTATACTCCGTTGCATGGAGCAGGTCGCGTACTCATTCCAGATTCACTGAAAGAGTGGGGATTTGAAAATGTGAATTGTGTGCCTGAACAAATGATAAAGGATGGTAACTTCCCGACGGTAGTGTCTCCGAACCCTGAAAATGCCGAAGCTCTTTCCATGGCCATTGCCTTGGCAAAGAAAATAGATGCCGATATCGTAATGGCAAGTGATCCGGATGCCGATCGTGTAGGTATGGCTTGCAAGGACAGCAAAGGTGAATGGGTACTTATCAACGGTAACCAGACGTGTCTGATTTTCTTGTACTACATCATCAAGAACCGCATTGCTATGGGCAAGATGAAATCTAACGATTTCATTGTGAAGACCATTGTTACCACTGAGCTTATCAAGGTAGTGGCCGACAAGAATAAAGTTGAAATGCGTGATAGTTACACCGGCTTTAAATGGATTGCCCGCGAAATTCGTCTGAGTGAAGGTAAGCAGCAATACATCGGTGGTGGTGAAGAAAGCTATGGCTTCCTGGCTGAAGACTTCGTTCGCGACAAAGATGCCGTTTCTGCCTGTTCTCTGTTGGCTGAAATCTGTGCTTGGGCAAAAGACCAGGGCAAGACGCTGTATGACGTGCTGATGGATATCTACGTAGAATATGGTTACTCTAAAGAAACCACTGTAAATGTTGTGAAGCCGGGTAAGAGCGGTGCAGAGGAAATCAAAGCTATGATGGACAACTTCCGTGCTAACCCGCCGAAGGAAATTGGAGGCTCAGCCGTATCTCTGATCAAGGACTACCAAACATTGAAACAGATGGATGCTACAGGCAAGGCAATTGAGCTGGATATGCCGGAATCATCTAATGTACTTCAATACTTCACGGAAGATGGTACAAAGATTTCTGTTCGTCCTTCAGGTACGGAACCGAAGATTAAGTTCTACATCGAAGTGAAGGGTGAAATGGAATGTCCGAAGTGTTACGTGGGTGCTGATGCAGAAGCTGAGAAAAAAGTGGAAGCTGTACGCAAATCACTCGGTATTTGATAAATCATAAATCATAAAGAGAGACGGTGTAATCCTGCAAAGAGGGTTACACCGTCCTTTTATTTTCAGATAACACTGCTGTTTTCGGTCGACGAGGTCTCTTTGTTTTCCAGCCACCAATCTATCAGTTTTCGGGCGATGCTCAATTTACGTGGTATTTCCGGCAGATTCTCTTTAGAGAAGAAAGCAGCCGCACTCAGTTCATCCTCCTGTAGCTTTATGACTCCACTTTCATAATCAGCAATGAATCCCACCATCAATCCGCTGGGATAGGGCCAGGGTTGGTTGCTGAAATAGCGGATGTTTTTCACTTTCAATCCGGTTTCTTCCAGTACTTCACGCTCTACACATTCTTCCAACGTTTCACCGGCTTCGAGAAATCCTGCCACCAGTCCATAAAAAGATCCCCGGAAATTGTGGGCATGCACCAGTAGAATTTCTTCGCCTTTTTGTATTAATACGATGATAGCCGTAGAAACAGGCGGATACATTTCGTTGCCACAATTGGGACATTTTTTCATGATAGGAGTCTGTTGCTCCGTAGCGGTTCCACATACGGGACAGAAGCGACTATGTTCGTCCCAGTAGAGTATTTGGTAAGCCTTTCCGGCAGATCGGTATTCGTCTGTCGAGATGTATTCGTAAGATCCACGCAGTCCTATCATGACCCATTCATCGGTCTCGGCTATAGGCTGTTCGGCAGAAAAAGCACGTACTTGTTTGCCGTTGGGAGGAAACACATCGTGTATACGATTGCTCCAATCGGGTGTCAAAGGAGGTTCTGTAGAGACGGGGATACTGTATTTTATTTCTCCTTTTTCGGTATATCCTTTTTTCAGCAGTAGCTGGTCTTTGAAGAAGACGAACCACTGCGTGAGTGGTTTGATTTCTGTAAAATTCTCCATTTTTTTATTTTCTATTTAATATCAATGAATGGTTGTTCTTTTTTGGGGAAAGATTAGGTGTTGGGTGCAATGACTCCGTTTCTTTATTCGAGTACTTCCTCCTGTCGGACGAAAGAGATATGGAACGATTGATTATTAGTGAACAAAGATATAGCTTTTAGTCATGCGGAGGATGGTGTTGAGGGAGATTTTTATCAGTATAATTTTACTATACCATCGGGCTTCACTGCAAAATTGCTTCGCGGTAGACATACGGTACGAAAATAGGGTGAAAAACGAGTACTAACAAAAGAGAGATTTATGGTTAGTTGGTTACAGTCGTTTACTGTTCATTCGAAGCTGTTTTATGTAGTTCGTTATGTACGAAATTTTCTAAGTTTATTTAAGCAGTAATCAATACCCGTTTCTTGTAGATTCTATGGAGCTAAGATCGTTTTACTAAATTGAGGCAGACGTTTTAC
>CALYZE010000003.1 GCA_945607605.1 uncultured Bacteroides sp. | reverse complement strand
TTACTAAATCGTTGCCGATGTTTTACTAAAACGTCGGGGGAGTTTTAGTAAACAGGTAGCAAGAGGGGTTTGGAGATAAATCTATTTGTCCTCTTTTTTCATATAAAAGGATGGTTTTTGGCCTTGTGGAATATACTATGTTCCCACTGAATATAGGTAAGCCCTCCTCTTCTTTAGAGAAGTTCGCCCCTGTCAATTGATCCGGTTCTTCCGGTTCGAACACGAACTACGATATAATAACTCTGAGGTCAGGAGAGATTCGGATAGAATTCTCCGGTGGATTTACAACTCGATTTAGCGGTATAGCCGATTCTCATGCGGCTATGCAATTACTCACTCAAATCTACAGCCACCCTGTTTTGTCTGAATGATAAGCTTTCAATCACAATATATTACACTTTGTTTATGCAATGTTGTTTTAAATATCTTAAAAACTTAGGTTTATATGTATTTCATTGCTTATCTTTGCATGCGAAATTAAAGATTGAATCGATTCTAATTTGATTTCATTAGGTCGAATACAATATTGGAGACTCTTTTATAGTCTTCATTCATAGATGATGATTGGGACAGCTGATTCGTGAGAATCGGCTGTTTTTTGTTATTATTGTTTGCATATCAACGGTGGTAATGTTATTTTTGCGAGGAATAGCAAAGATGGGTTTAATTGCTTTTATAAGAATTAGTTAATATATATGGAACAAAATAAGAAGTTTATCTCTCCGGGAGCATGGTTTTCAATGGTATACCCGGCAAACTGGAGTGAATTTGAAGATGGAGAAGGATCTTTTCTCTTCTATAATCCCGCAGAATGGACGGGTAATTTCCGTATTTCAGCCTATAAAGGGAATGCAGAGTATGGAAAAGACTCTATACGGCAGGAATTGAAGGAAAACTCTTCGGCTATTCTTGTGAAGGTAGGGAAATTGGAGTGTGCCTATAGCAAAGCAATGTTTGAGGAAGAGAATGAATACTATACTTCTCATCTTTGGGTGATAGGTATTGAAGAAATGGCTTTTGAATGTTCGTTTACGGTCAAGAAGGGAGAATCGGTTGCTGTAGCTGAAAAAATAATAAGTTCATTGGAAATACGCAGAGACGGGGTGAAATATCCGCTTGAAATTATTCCGGTTCGTCTTTCTGAAATTTATCAGATTAACGAGGCTTATGAGTGGGTGGACTCTGCTGTCAAAGAATCTCTGAAGAAAGATTTTCAAGGCTCTGAAGAAGATGTTCTCAAAATACAGCAGATGATAGATACAGGAGAAATAGGTCCTAAAAAAAAGGATGCTTGGTTAGCATTCGGCATTGTACTTTGTGTCATTTTTGCCAATGAAGTAGATGGCATGGAGTGGCGAACTTTGATCGATGGCAATCGAGAAGCTCCTATTTTGCTGAATACCTCTACCGATGCTTGGATAGATCCTATGAAGCTGGTATGGAGCAAAGTGAAAGCTGGTGAATCATGTAACGTCGTGGAAGCCTACAAAGGTATGTTTGATAATCAATAACTAACAACATTTAATAAAAGAGAATTTGGCAGCAGTAAATTCAATTCTTCAGATAGAGAATCTGACTAAGTCATTCGGCGATCTGATTTTATTCAAAAATATATTTTTTGGTTTGTCGGAAGGGCAGCGCGTGGGACTGATTGCAAAGAATGGGAGTGGTAAGACTACTTTGCTTAATATTCTTTCGGAAAAGGAAGGGTATGATAGCGGCACTATTTCCTATCGGCGTGATTTGCGGATAGGTTATCTGGAACAAGACCCGCAATATCCAGAGGATTTGACCGTGCTTGAAGCATGTTTTCACCATGGCAACAGTACGGTGGAGCTGATTAAGGAGTATGAACGTTGCATGGAAACAGACGGACATCCCGGCTTAGATGAATTATTAGTCCGTATGGATCATGAAAAAGCTTGGGAGTATGAACAGAAAGCCAAACAAATTCTCTCTCAACTAAAAATTCGTGATTTCAACCAGCAAGTGAGGCAACTCTCTGGTGGCCAATTGAAGCGGGTGGCTTTAGCCAATACACTGATAACAGAACCTGATTTGCTAATATT
The DNA here is from genome assembly GCA_945607605.1 of uncultured Bacteroides sp. Lineage (GTDB taxonomy): Bacteria > Bacteroidota > Bacteroidia > Bacteroidales > Bacteroidaceae > Bacteroides. The sequence continues at coordinate 116,512 of CALYZE010000003.1, read as the reverse complement.
AGACGAACCTACCAATCACCTTGACCTTGATATGACCGAATGGTTGGAGGAATATTTGCGTCGGAATAATCTGACTCTTTTGATGGTGACGCATGACCGTTATTTTTTGGATCGTGTATGCACTGAAATTGTAGAAATTGACAATCAACAGATTTATCAATATAAAGGCAATTATAGCTATTATTTAGAGAAAAGGCAGGAGCGCATAGAGGCCAAGACTGTGGAAATTGAACGTGCCAATAACCTTTATCGTACAGAGTTGGAGTGGATGCGTCGCATGCCTCAGGCTCGTGGGCATAAGGCTCGTTACCGCGAAGATGCTTTTTACGAATTGGAAAAAGTGGCCAAACAGCGCTCTAATAATGATAATGTGAAGCTAGATGTCAAAGCATCTTATATAGGTAGCAAGATATTTGAAGCAGACCATCTGTATAAATCTTTTGGCGATTTGAAGATATTGGATGATTTCTCTTACATCTTTGCCCGATACGAGAAAATGGGGATTGTCGGAAACAATGGTACGGGAAAATCGACCTTTATTAAGATATTGATGGGACTGGAGCAGGCTGACAAGGGTACACTGGATATTGGCGAAACGGTTCGCTTCGGTTATTATTCGCAGGACGGTTTGAAGTTTGACGAGCAGATGAAAGTCATTGATGTAGTACAGAGCATTGCAGAAGTAATAGAACTGGGTAACGGCAAACAGTTGACTGCTTCGCAGTTTCTGCAACATTTTCTATTCACCCCTGAAACTCAGCATAGCTACGTGTATAAGTTGAGCGGTGGTGAACGCCGCCGTCTTTATCTGTGCACTGTGTTAATGCGCAATCCTAATTTCCTTGTGCTGGATGAACCTACTAACGATCTTGATATCGTTACCTTGAATGTGCTGGAAGAGTATTTGCAAAACTTTAAAGGATGTGTCATTGTGGTAAGTCATGACCGTTACTTTATGGATAAAGTAGTGGGGCATCTGTTAGTATTCAATGGTCAGGGAGATATTCGTGATTTCCCCGGTAATTATACACAGTATCGTGATTGGAAGGATATTAAGTTGCATCAGGAAAAAGAAAAGGAAGCTTCGAAACCGCAAGAAGATAAAACTGCCAAAGTGCGTTTGAACGAAAAGCATCGGATGACTTTCAAGGAGAAACGTGAATTTGAGCAACTGGAACAGGAAATTGCTGATCTGGAGGCTGAAAAGAAGGTAATCGAAGAATCTCTGTGCAGTGGAACTCTTTCAGTGGAAGAACTTACCGAAAAGTCAAAGCGTTTGCCGGAACTGTCCGAGTGGATTGATGAGAAAACATTGCGTTGGCTTGAGCTGAGTGAAATTGAGTCGAATTGAGACTTGAAGTTGCTAACTAATAATGAAAGAATCAAAATGAATAAAATAGGAAATCTAACGAATTATCATAGCCACAGCCTTTATTGTGACGGGCGTGCCGGAATGGAAGACTTTGTGCATTTTGCCTTGAGTGAAGGCTTTACATCCTATGGCTTTTCATCACATGCTCCTTTGCCCTTTTCCACGGCATGGTCCATGGAGTGGGATCGGATGGATGATTATCTTTCGGAATTTAATCGCTTGAAAACTAAATATGCCGGACGCATAGAATTGTATATTGGTCTGGAAATTGATTATCTGAACGAGGAAAGCAACCCGTCAATCCAGCGCTTCAGAGAGTTACCGTTGGATTACCGTATAGGGTCTGTTCATCTGCTCTATAATGACCGGGGAGAAGTGGTGGATGTGGATGTTTCTGCCGATGTTTTCCGGAAGATTGTAGACGAACACTTCGATGGAGATTTAGAACGGGTTGTACGTCTTTATTACGGACGACTGATGAGAATGCTGGAGCTAGGGGATTTCGACATTGTGGGACATGCCGATAAGATACATTATAATGCAGCATCCTATCAGATCGGTTTACTTGATGAACCTTGGTATGAGCAATTGATGCACACATACTTTGGCGAGATAGCTAAACGGGGCTATCAAGTGGAGATTAATACGAAAGCCTATCAAGCGCTAGGAACTTTCTATCCCAATGAGCGTTATTTTACTTTATTGCATGATTTAGGAATTCGTGTGCAGGTGAATAGCGATTCTCATCATCCAGAGCGTATAAACAGCAACCGTCTCGTAGCGCTGAAGGCATTGAAGCAAGCAGGCTACGAGACGGTCATGGAGTTGTATAACGGTAAGTGGAGAGAGATGCCGATCTTATTCTAATTTCAGCAAAAACTCCTCAATCACCTTTTTGTAAGTGGCTTTGTCAGCAGCTCCACGAAAGAGCTGCGGCTCTCCGTCCATCGGAATAAATACGAAGAGAGGAATGCTGGTAGCATTGAACAAAGCGGCCAATTCCTTTTCATTATCCACATTGACTTTGTATATGACTATTTTATCGGCAAATTCTTTAGCCAACTCTTTCATGATAGGGGCTGTCATGCGACAAGGACCACACCAATCAGCGTAAAGGTCAATAATGGCCGGTTTATTTCCTTTGTACTTCCAATCTTGAGATTTTTCGTAATCAAAGACATCCTTAATGAACATGTCTTTATTCATAAGAATGACGCTTCCTTCGGTTTGAACTTCTTTTTCTTCCCCTTGTTTTTTTTGCTTTGCTCCATCCGTGCAAGCGAAAGTCAATACGCTTGCAAAGATCAGGGCAAATATGGTTATAGTTTTCTTCATTTTTTCTTAAGAGTTTTGTTCAATAACGGATTTCAAATCTTTTCCGCTAATTACACCTGAATGACGCCATACAGCTTCACCTTTCTTAAATAGGATGAAAGTAGGTACAGCTTGTATGCGATAGAGTGTTGCCAAATCTTCATGTTGGTCAACATCAATTTTTGCTATACGGGCACTATCACCTATTTCACTTTTGAGACCTTCCAATACTGGATGCATGGCTTTACAAGGACCGCACCAAGTAGCAAAGAAATCAACTAATACTGGATTTTCTGATTGTATCAATTCTTCAAACTTTTCCATAATTTCACCTTTCTATTTTAGTTTATTTATAATAACAATTAAAAAGGGCATTTGGTTCGCCGAATAAGTGTTTGTCGTACAGGTTGTCTTTGTAGTTACTTGATAGTTAGTTCTTTGATGATATGAGATGCACCGGCATACTTGTCAATAATAAACAAAATATATCGAATATCTACACAAGCTGCACGTTGAGAGGATGGACGGAAGGCTATGTCGCCTGTCAAACCTTCATAGTTGCGGTCGAAGCCTGTTCCGATTAATTCTCCTTTAGCATTGAATACGGGACTTCCTGAGTTACCTCCGGTGTTGTCTGTATTGACAATGAAGCAGATAGGCATTTCTCCATTAGGCAGGGCATAGCGACCGAAATCTTTAGCCTGATATAACTCCTTCAAACGAGCAGGAATTACAAACTCCCAGTTGTCAGGATCTTCTTTTTCCATAGCTCCTTTCAAAGTTGTATAGTAGCTATATTCTACTCCATCGGCAGGTGTATAAGGTAGTACTTTCCCGTAAGTCAGACGGAGGGTAGAGTTGGCATCCGGATAGATAGGAATACCTGCTTCCTGCTTCATATCCATCACTCCTTTTACCCATACTTTATGTGCTGCATTATAGTTCTTGTTGGCATCCATCATGGCAATGGCTGTCTGTAGCAGTCCGTCAGTAGTCGAAAATTTAAATAACACCATCCAGTCATTGCTGATTTTATAGAGGCTGGGCTTATGGATAAATTTATCAAAGTTCTCTTTGTTGCCGAAGATGGAGTATTTTAAACAAGCATCTATAAATGCATCACTGTTACCTTTGAAGCGTTTATCGATAATTTGGAAGATACCGATACGCTGTTCTACCGGAATGTAGTTCATGTAAGTCTGAAGCATTTGCTTGCCAACTACACGCTCTACTTCAGGGAAGGGCACAGAGGCGAAATATTTGTCTGCTGCTATTTGAAGACTATCTGCGGCTGTTTTGATGCGTGCTTTGTCTTTGCTTTTCAAGGCTGATACCAGTCCGGTAGTGCTGGGTATACGCATAAAGTCAAGACCCGTGATTAAGGCTTCTTGGATGGCTTGTTGATGATAGAGTGCTGAACGACGATGCTGCACGATGCTACGTATCTGGTCGAAAGATTTTTGGTAACTGTCATCTCCTTTTTCGCGTCCACGAGCAAGAAGTTGTTCCTGTTGTTCCCGTTTGGTATCCAATACGTTTAAGCGAACAAGACCTTCGTTCATGCCAATAGCATTTTTCCAATAATTGGCAGAAGAAGCATATTTGCTGGCATAGTGAATTCGCACGGCGTCATCCTTCAACATTTGTTCCATTAAAGCTTTCTGACGCACGTCGCGTACGTGCTGGCGCATAAAATTAGTGGTCTGCATGCGTTCTTCCACCTCATCGGAAATCATGTAGCGCCAATTACGTCCAGGGAAGCCCATGACAAACGTAAAATCTCCTTCACGATAGCCATCCAGACTGATGGTCAGGTGCTTTTTGACTTTCAGAGGGGTATTGCCCTTGTTGTATTCCACAGGATTCCCATCTTGATCTGCATAAATGCGAAAGATAGAAAAGTCGCCGGTATGACGAGGCCACATCCAGTTATCTGTATCTGCGCCAAACTTGCCGATGGAGGAGGGAGGGGCACCCACCATACGGATATCACTGTAGGTGGTTTTAACAAATAGATAATATTTGTTTCCTCCATAGAACGCTTTTAACTCAAGTTTACGACCCGGAGTCAGAGCAATACCCTGTTCGGAAGTAAAGCGATCAGCTACTGTAGAAAGGTATTTGGGAGAAAGATAATTCGTTCCATTGGGATCGGCATCGATTTGTAGCTGTTCATTCACATATTCCGTTACGTCGAGTATTTCATCAATGTAAGTGATGGTAAGTCCTTTACAGGGTAATTCTTCTTCACGTGACATAGCCCAGAAACCATCAGTCAGATAATCATGCTCCACACTGCTGTGTTGTTGGATAGCTCCGTAGCCGCAGTGGTGATTGGTTAGTACCAAACCTTCGGCAGAGATAACTTCACCCGTGCACCCTCCACCAAAATGTACAACGGCATCTTTAAGAGCGCCGCCATCGGGGTTATAAATTTGATTGACGGGAATGAGCAATCCCAGTTCCATCATGGCTACTTCATTTTGCTTCTGAAGGTCAGTAAGCATCCACATACCTTCGTCTGCCTGTGCTGATAAAAATGTAGATGTAAGGAATAATGATAATAAAATCTTCTTCATAATAAAAGTGCGTTAGAAAGTGTTTTGGAGGGGGAATACCTCTCTATATTACAGAGGTATCCTTTCTATACGACTGAGGGCATCTCTGTAGTATAGAGAGAACACCTCAGTCGTATAGTGCTTTTTTGAATCTGTGATTTTTAGTCTATGATGTTCATTTCTTTTATTAAATGTCCACAGTTGCCCAACTTGTCCAAGATAAAGAGTACGTAACGGATGTCAAGTGAAATACAACGTTGCAAGTTGTTGTCGAAATTGATGTCTCCGCTCAATGACTCCCAGTTTCCATCAAAAGCAGTACCGATAAGATGACCATCGGCATTGATAACCGGACTTCCGGAATTACCACCGGTGATGTCGTTGGTGGTTAGGAAGCAAACCGGCATCGTGCCATCAGCCATGGCATAGGGACCGAAGTCTTTGTTTTGGATAAGTTCTTTGAGTTTGGCGGGCACAACGAACTCACGGTTTTTGGGATCTTCTTTCGCTAGAATACCGTCTGTTGTAGTGTAGAACTTATAGTTTACAGCGTCGCGTGGGCTGTATGCTTTCACGCTACCGTAAGTTAGGCGGAGGGTAAAGTTTGCGTCCGGATAAGAAGGCGTTGGCATCTTCATTTCTCCCAACCCACGGATATAAGATTTGTGAAGCAACTCAAGATCCTTTTCCAATTCAGCATGTTTTTTACCAAGTTCTTGCACTTTGAGGTTCTTGGAGCGTGAATAAGCAGTGGCTGGATCCTTCTCAATGGCCTTTACAGTAGGTTTCTTTAAAAACTTATCCAAATTCTCGCGATTGGACAGAATGGAGTGGTCATATATATTGTCGACGTAAGCGTTATAGTCTCCTTTAAATTCTTTTTGAATGGTTGGGTAGAAGTCGGGCAGTTCGTCTGCATTCAGTGCTTTGGCAAGAGCTGGCAAGATGGCTTTAGCCACAGTACGGTCCACTTCATGATCATAATCTTTGTTGTGTATGCTGTTGTAAGCATCTTCCAGTTGTTTCTTGGCGGCTTCCAACAGTGTATCGTTCTTCTCTTCAAGTGCCTTCTTGATGTTGTCCATAATCATATAGGTACTACCAAATTCGATGGCTCCACGCAGAGCTTCGTTGGTGTAGTAGAGCTGGCGTAGGGTAGGGGTGCTATTTTCGATGATGGCATCAATTTTTTCGACCACACCTTCATACTCCGGCTTGCTTTTGGCAAACTCGGTATACTTTTTCTCTATTTCAGCTTTGGTACCCAGTACATTGTTATCCACGATCGCTTTATTCATACCGATGGAGTTTTTCCAGTAATTACTACTTCCGGCAAATTTATTGGCGTATTGGATGCGGGTTTTGTCGCTGGCATCCATGTATTTACGCAACACTTCGAGGCGAACGCCACGCATATCAATCATGGCTTGATTGATTGCATTCATGCGCTGCTTTACTTCACTTTGGGTTAGGTAACGTTTCGTGCTGCCAGGGAAACCCATAATCATGGCGTAGTCGCCTTCGTTCAGACCTTTGATGGAGATGGGCAGGTATTTGGGCGTTTGCAAGGGTGTATTGTCTTTGCTGTATTCAGCAGGCTCACCATTGGCATCGGCATAGATGCGGAAAATAGAGAAGTCGCCTGTGTGACGGGGCCACATCCAGTTGTCAGTCTCGCCACCAAACTTTCCTACGGAAGACGGAGGAGCGGCAACCATACGGACGTCGTTGTAAACTTTGTAATAGAACAAATAGAATTTATTGCCTGCGTAGAAGGGAAGGGCGTGTACTTCAATACCCGGTTTACCGTTCAAATCACTTTTTTCTAATTCTTCCTTGGCAAGCTTGCGAAGAAAAGGAGAGGTTAATGCCGTTATTTCTGTTGTTTCACCTGCATTAATTTTGCTGTTCACTAGGTCTGTAATGTCTACAATGCGGTGTACAAAACGGAACTTTAACCCTGGAGTAGGCAACTCCTCATTGCGGTTCATTGCCCAAAAACCATCGGTCAGATAATCGTGTTCCACGCTACTGTGTTGCTGGATGGCACCGTAACCACAATGATGATTGGTAAGAATCAAACCCTCCGGAGAAATGATTTCACCGGTACAGCCACCTCCAAAGATACCTACGGCGTCTTTCAAGGATACACCGTTGGGGCTATACAAGTCATCTGCTTCTAGTTTCAATCCTTGCTTTTTCATCAACTCAATGGAGTTCTGCTGTTTCATCAGTTGCAATAACCACATTCCTTCGTCTGCTCGTACAGAGCAAATAGTCAGAGCGGCAGCTGCCGCAATCAAACATCTTTTAAATGTCAAATTCATTTCTATTAAATATTAATTACTAATTACTAATTTTTTAATGTGTCAATAGCTTTCATGATATTGGCTGGTGCCCGTTGGTTGATCAACTCATTTTTCATGAAATCCATATAAGGAGCTACGTGTTTGAAGAATTTGTAATAGCCGGCGCATCAAGGTTTCTCCGCCGTGCCAGGTAAAGAGTACCTGTGGCATAGTTTGTGAATTTATGTATTCTTCGATGAACTTCTCCAAAAGCTCCTCACTCATTACGTGCTTAGGATTTTCTTTGTATAGTTTGGCTTTCTCTAAGTAATAGCAATAATCGCATGCCAGGTTGCATACAGCCCCCATAGGCTTCAGCATTACATAGAGAGGTTTAGCAAAAGGAGCATAGGTTGACATGTATATTATTTCTATTTTTATGAATTGTAATTGTGCAAAAATACGTAAACCAAATGAAAAATCCTTTCTTTCTATCTGGTTTATAAGGAATATTAATACCTTTGCTGCGTGTAATACATAAATCGTTTCCTGCATGATTAGAATGAGTGTGAGCCGTATTTTGCCTTTTTTGCTCTTAGCAATGTTAGTAACCTCTTGCAGTCGTAAGTATAAAATAGAGGGTAGCTCTTCGGTAACCAGCCTTGACGGAAAGATGTTGTTTCTTAAAACACTTCAGGATGGAGAATGGGTGGCTGTTGATTCGGCAGAAGTGATTCATGGCCTTTTTAAAATGGATGGTCAGGCCGATTCTGTGATGATGGTGACACTTTACATGGACCAAGTAGGTATTATGCCTTTAGTTCTTGAAAACGGAAAAATAGAAGTTTCCATCTCCAATACTCAATTATTAGCGAAAGGGACTCCCCTTAATGACAAGCTTTACGAGTTTATTGATAAACGGAATGCCATGGAAGTGAAAATTGAAGAATTGGAACGAAAAGAAGCTCGTATGGTGCTCGATGGTGCTAATTTGGAGGATGTACACGCAGAACTACAACAGGAGGGTGAGAAATTGATAAAAGAAATGAATGATTACGTCAAACAGTTCATTACCGATAATTTTGAAAACGTTTTAGGACCTAGCGTTTTTATGATTATGTGCAGTGCTCTCCCTTATCCAATAATGACTCCACAAATTGAGGATATTATGAGAACTGCCCCCATGACGTTTAAGGATAGACCGATGGTGAAAGATTTCCTTTTTAAAGCTAAAGAAAACATGAAATTGCTTGAAGAACATCAGCGCCTCGGAGAGAATGCTTTGAATACATCGCAAAATTAGCTATATCTATCGGTCTTGATCTTCGTTTCTAACCATTCCCTTATATTTTTCAGGTAACGCACTTTCAACTGCTTGATAGGATGCTGTCATACTTGCTTTAATGTTTTCGGCTCCGTGTCCTTGAGGAGGAAGCGGATCGTGGATGGTTAGTATCATGCGATGGCGGTGTATCCATTTACCTGTTCGTGGCAGAATCTCGAATGAACCGTCGATCGTGACGGGTACTACCTCTAATTGCAATTCATCGGCCAATTGAAAAGCGCCTCTTTTAAAATATCCCATATGTCCGGTGAAGGTTCTTGCGCCTTCGGGAAAGACAACCAAAGATACTCCGTTTTTCAAAGAAGATTCTGCTTGGCGCATACTTGCCAATACCTTTTTGGGGCTGGAACGATCTACGAATATATGCCCGGCACTTTCGCAGGCTTTTCCCACGAATGGGATTTTTCGTAAACTCTTCTTCATCATCCATTTAAAGTTGCGTCCTAAAAAACCATAGATTAGGAAGATGTCGAAAGATCCTTGGTGATTGGGAACAAATACGTATGAGGTACGTCTATGTAATTTTTCTCTACCTTTTACTTTTACCGGTATAAGCAGAAGATAACAAATAAGCTGTGACCAAATTTTGCCAGGATAATATCCCCAGATATGCGCACCGCCAAGTAGAGAACCGATAATGGTGACTAATGCAGTGAGGATAGTTAACACCAATAAAATGGGTAGTGCCAGGCAAATCAGATAAATAGTATAGAGAATCTTCATGGATGTTAGATTTTTATTATCGCAAAGATAAACAATATTCATCGGATTAAAGATATGTATTTTCTCTATCTCTAGTTATAGCGTACTTTGTATATTATTTGCGCAAAGTAAGCACCGTAATTTCAGGCCATGCCCCAAAGCGGAAGGGTAAGCCCACATAACCGATTCCTATGTTTACATACAATGCACGGTTACCTTCATAATACATTCCTCTCCATTCTGGATAGATTAATTCTGCAAGCGAATGACCGAATAAAATTCCTTGCATAGCATGAGTGTGACCTGCAAGCATTAATGAAATTGTTGATTGGGGCAATATCTCACGTCTCCAATGAGTCGGATTATGGCTGAGTAGTATTTGAAACATACCGTCTGTGCCTTGCATGGCGCGTGACAGGTCGGAAAATTGTGAGAATGGAGGTTCACCATCATTCTCCACTCCGATAAGAGCAATGCTGTCACCCTTGTGATGAAGAATGTCATGCTCGTTATTTAGTAACTTCCACCCCATTGCTTTTTGCTGGCGAATCAAATAGTCTAAGTTGGCTATTTCTGCCTTCTGGTTTTTCCAGTGGTAATAGGTCCCATAGTCATGATTACCTAAAATAGAATATACACCATCCGGAGCATGTAGTTGTGATAATATATCTTGAAAACCATCTATCTCATAACCTTTTTGATTCACTAAGTCTCCAGTGAAAACAATAAGATTAGGTTTTTGGGCATTCACCATCTCAACCATGCGTTTGATGGGTTCGGGGTTATCTTGCCAACTGCCTATATGTATGTCGGAAATCTGAACAATACGATAACCATCAAAACCTTTAGGAATATCGGCAGAATGGTATTCCGTTTCTTTTACCTCAAAGCGGGTAATCCCTATGAGAGCTCCGTATAGGATATTAAAGAAGCTTATTATACTTACTATCAATCCGAATCCTGTAAACGGGCTGCGAGGGCAACGGTGCAGGACGAAATGTATGCATACGCCTATGCACGAGCATAGCATGAAGATTGTTTTAGGAAATGCAAAGAGCATGATCCCAATGGCAAGCTTACCTATGGCCTGCGTGTGATTCGACATGACATTATCCCCTGTGAGATATATCAAATAGAGATAGACTGCGGCCAATAAGAAAGTTGGTAGCCAATAAGCGTAGCGTACAAATTTGTTGTTGGTTTTCTGTACAATATATACAAAGTAAATATATATATCGGGAATTAGAAGAAACAGGGTAATAATTAGAGTTATTCGGTGCATATATCTTTTAATTCTTCAATGTTCTTTTTAATATTGTTGAGATGTCTGTAAATAATCTTTTTATAGAGAATATAAATGATTAGTGCGTCAAATGAGACAAAAAAGGTGATGAGAATGGCCTGCAACTTGGCTGGTTCAAGGTGATATCCCATTACCCAATAGTTGAGTATGTTGAAAAGTACAATCCAAATAGAAATAGCGATAACCTCATATTTAGTCCATTGGCGGAGAGTGGTCATGCGACAGCTAACTTCAGATACACTCATCTCGTCAATGCGAGTGTTTTTGTTCCAACGGTAAGTTTTCCAATCCCACCACATACCTACAACAATGCTGATAGCAATGAACGCCAAAAATACGGCCATTTTACTTTGAATATGTGCACTGAATCCCAAATAGGGCATCAACAGTTTGATCAATAGCAGTAGAATCAATCCTATTGTACCAATGCCAATGGAAAAACGCTGTATGACCACTAGGCGTCCCTGACTTTTGTGCGTATTTGTTTTGTAATCGGCAATCAGTTTTGCAATTTGTTCTTCGTTGGCAATAGGTTCTTTCTGCAACTGTTTGTCCAGCGTATTCCATGATTTTTTGAGTTCATCCAGTTCCATATGTTATTCCTCCTTATTCATTTTTCTTAGTTTGTCTTTGATGCGGCTGAGCTTGGTGGCAACATTGGTCACGGTCAATCCGGTAATTTCAGAAATTTCTTCATAACTTTTCTCTTCCAGATAAAGCAGGATGATAGACTTTTCCAGTTGTCCTAAGCGATTTATCATCCGGTAGAGTTGTTGTAGCATAGCCTGAGTTTCATCTGATTCTTCTGTACGGTCTGCCTCTTGGGTAAGAGATACAATTTCGGGAATCTTCTTTTCTTTCCGGATGAAACTGATGCAAGTGTTCAGAGCAATACGGTATATCCAGGTAGAAATTTTACACTCTCGACGAAATTTAGGAAATGCTTTCCACAGATTGAGAACCACTTCCTGATACAAATCATTGAGGGTCGCATTGGGTGTGGTGTACAAGTAGCACACTTTGTATATCACACGTTCATACTCCCGTATCACGGACACGAACTCTTGCTCGGCATTTTCCATTTTTTTTGGGCTTCTTTCGAATTGCTTTGTTCTGTTAGTCGCACGGCAGACAGAAAAATCACTATTCCGATTGTAAAATTAGAAAATAATAAGTGAGAATGGTTTTGCGATTTTATGATGTAGAAGTTGAAGTAAACTCTACATTCTGATACATTCTATTTAGGTAAGTTTGCAGCTAAGAATTTTCGCAATACATCAACAGGCATTCCTCGGCGTTGAGCATAATCTTTCAGTTGGTCTTCTCCTATTTTCCCAACTGCGAAGTAGCGTGACGCAGGGTGGGCTAATATCATACCACAAACGGAAGCATGAGGGTGCATAGCTCCATTTTCTGTTAAAGTAATGCCTATCTGTTTCATATCAAGTAGAGCATCCAGCAAAAAGTTAACAGATTGATCCGGCAAAGAGGGATAACCCACGGCGGGACGGATGCCTTGATATTTCTCTATCAGCAAATCCGGAATAGACAATGCTTCGTCGGGAGCGTATCCCCAAGCTTCTTTACGCACATACTCATGCATCTTTTCGGTTGCAGCTTCGGCCAGACGGTCACTCAAGGATTGTACAAGTATATGTTTGTAAGGGTCACTCTTGTAATGAGCTTCAATTTCTGCACTCATGGAGGAGGCGAAAAGTCCAACCATATCAGGGATGCCTGACGAAAGTGGACGCACAAAGTCACTTAAGCACAAGAAAGGACTTCCGTTAGGATGAGGGGTCTGTTGGCGAAGTAGAGGAAAGATAGTATCTTCTATAATCAGATTATCGCCCTCTGAATTTGCTCGACAAAGTTTGAATATACATTGAATGATGATATCTTCATCTAATTGATTGAGCACCTTGTTTGCTTCTTCTAATAGTTGCATGGCTTCTATAGCTTTTGGACGTTCTTCTTCGGAGAAGGTTCCTAGCCAGGAAGTGCGGCAAGCATTGCAGTCATGGATATTGGCAATAGCTGCAAAGCGGGGTTGAAATCCCCATGCGTGGAAAAAGTAAATCCAGTTGATATAAGGAGCTACCTCATGTACATGATATGAGAGTATAGCATGAGGCAATGCAGAGGTCATTTCACTCATTGTTAATTGATCGCTTAATTGAATTCAGCTTTTTATCAGTTGGTTGTTTTAATTGAACCTCAACTCTTCACCACGGTAAGCTTCATCGACTCTATTGTCATTATAGATAAGATGACCGTTGGCAAATGTCTTTTCTACTTTCCAGTTGAAGGTGTGCCCTTCCAGAGGACTCCATCCACATCTACTTAATACTTTGTCGGTTGTAACTTCCGAAGGTGTGTTGGGGCGTACCAAAACAAGGTCGGCCTTATAACCCTCACGGATATAACCACGTTCGTTGATGCGATAGATCTTAGCAGGGGCATGACACATTTTTTCCACAATTGTTTCTAAAGTGAAGATGCCTTCATCTACTAATTCCAGCATACTAATCAGCGAGAATTGTATCATTGGGATGCCGGACATTGCTTTCAGTGCGCCTCCTTCTTTTTCACTCAGCAGATGCGGGGCATGGTCGGTAGCAATGACATCTATGAGTCCGGAGTTGACAGCTGCACGCAGAGCAGCACGGTTGCTTTTGCTTTTGATGGCCGGGTTGCATTTGATGCGGGTGCCTAAAGACTTATAATCTTCCGAAGTATACAGTAGATGACCTACACAAGCTTCTGCTGTAATATTTTTCAACGAGAGAGAAATATCACTGAAGAGTTTCAGTTCTCTTTCTGTGGATACGTGCAAAATATGCAGCCTGGCTCCTGATTGCATTGCCAGGTTAACAGCCAACTTAGAAGAGTTATAGCAAGCAAGAGAGGAACGTATAAGTGGATGCTTACTTACAGGTATATCCGTTTCGTCAGGATATTTTTCCTTGTACTTAGCGATGTTATTTTTGATAATCTTCTGATCTTCGCAATGAGTGGCAATTAACATATCCGTGCTATTGAAAATGTTTAGCAAACTGTTTATTTTATCTACCAACATATTACCTGTGCTAGAACCCATAAAAAGCTTTATTCCGCAAGTGCGATGTTTATCCAGTTTGCTGAATTCACTATAATTACTATAGGTTGCTCCGAAATAGCAGGAATGATTGACTACACATTTGCTGTTGAGTAAATCCATCTTTGCATTCAAGGCATCTAAGGTAGTAGTCAGTGGATTGGTGTTTGGCATATCCATGATTGAAGTGACACCTCCTGCTGCAGCTGCGCAACTCTCCGTAAAGATGTCTCCTTTATGAGTAAGCCCCGGATCACGAAAATGCACATGATCGTCGATAACGCCCGGCAGCAGATAGCACCCGGTAGCGTCGATGGTCTCGTCGCAGGGAGAGGAGAGAGGTTTCCAATTGGTCAGCACTTCAGCAATGCGTCCGTTTTCTATAACAACGGAACCTTTTATTGATTGTCCTTCGTTGACAATCGTAGCGTTATGTATCAGTGTTCTCTTCATACTTATATCATTTGTAACAGGAATGGATAAACAGTCTTCTTTACCTATTGAGTACAATAAAGTCCGTGAATCTATCCCTGAAATTAGTATTGCGCTTTTGGATATTTATAAAACCAACTATTCCATTTTAAACGAATGACTCCGAATACGGCTTCACCAAAGATACTGCTGTTCATTTTAGAGGTACCCAGCTCACGGTTGATAAATATAACGGGTACTTCCTTGACAGCGAATCCACATTTGTAAGCAGTAAATTTCATCTCTATTTGGAAAGCGTATCCCTTAAAACGAATACCGTCAAGATCAATCGTTTTCAATACCTGACGACGGTAACATACAAAGCCGGCAGTTGTATCGTGGATAGGCAATCCGGTAATGAGACGTACATACTTGGAGGCAAAGTAGGACATTAGAACCCGTCCCATGGGCCAATTTACTACGTTGACACCACTAACATAGCGTGAACCAATAGCTACATCAGCCGCTTCTTCGGCACAAGCCTTGTAAAGAAGAGGTAAATCTTTGGGATTATGACTGAAGTCGGCATCCATCTCGAAAATATAATCGTAATTGCGTTCTAGTGCCCACTTAAAACCAGTGATGTAGGCTGTTCCCAATCCTAATTTTCCTTTACGTTCTACCATGAACAGGCGTTCGGGAAATTCTAGCTGCAAAGCCTTGACGATGGCTGCTGTTCCATCTGGCGATCCGTCTTCAATGACAAGTATATGAAAGCCATGTTCCAAGTCGAAAACGGCACGGATTATATTTTCTATATTCTCCCGTTCATTATAAGTAGGGATAATGACGATGCTGTCTGATGTTTGCATATGCATGGATGTAGGGAATAGTAACTGGGAACAAATGTAACGCTTTTCTATCATTAATAGACAAAACAAAAGATTATTTATGTATTTTTGTGGCGGATTTATCACCATAGACTATCATGACTATCACTGAACTTCAACAAATCTATACAACACATCCCAATATTGAGGGGATGAATCGGCTGCTCAAAGATACTTCAATCCGCCACTTATACTGCGAAGGGTTATGTGCTTCTGCTGCCTCTTTATTTTCCTCTGTCTTGGTGCAGCGTAGAGAATTTCCGTTTGTCTTCATCCTCGGTGATTTGGAAGAGGCAGGATATTTTTACCACGACTTGACGCAACTGTTGGGATCTGAACAAGTTTTGTTCTTCCCGTCGTCTTTCCGCCGTGCCATCAAGTATGGACAGAAAGATGCGGCCAATGAAATACTCCGTACAGAAGTATTAAGCCGCCTGCAAAAAAGAGAAGAGGGGTTATGTATTGTAACTTATCCTGATGCATTAGCCGAAAAGGTAGTATCGCAGAAGGAGTTGGATGACAAAACATTGAAACTTCATGCGGGTGAAAAAGTGGATATGAATTTTATCACTGAAATCTTACGAAACTATGGATTTGAATATGTGGATTATGTGTATGAACCCGGGCAATATGCCGTACGTGGTAGTATCATAGATGTGTTTTCTTTCTCGTCCGAATTTCCGTTTCGTATCGATTTTTTCGGCGATGAGGTGGAGAGTATCCGTACGTTTGAAGTAGAATCACAACTTTCAAAGGAGAAAAAAGAAAATATAGTGATCGTACCTGATTTAAGCCGTAGTTTGGAACAAGGGGGAAGTGGTGGTATGGTGTCCTTTCTAGACTTTCTCCAGGCGGATACTGTATTGTCCATGCGTGATTTTCTTTGGTTGCGCGAACGTATCCAGACAGTACACGATGAGGCACTTACTCCACAGGCTATTATTGCTCGTGATGCTGAAGAAAATGGAGCGATCACTTTGGAAGGTAAATTAATTAACGGGGGTGAGTTTACTTTGCGTGCACTCGATTTTCGCAGAATGGAATTCGGGAACAAGCCTACCGGTACTCCGGATGCCACCATTACCTTCCATACGATGGCTCAACCTATCTTTCACAAGAACTTCGATTTGGTGGCAGACTCATTTAAAGAATATCAAGGTAACGGTTATAATCTATACATATGTAGCGATAGTGCAAAGCAGACTGACCGTATCAAGGCTATTTTTGAAGATAGAGGGGATGATATACGATTTACTGCCGTAGAACGTACTCTGCATGAAGGTTTTGCCGACACAACATTGCGACTTTGTATCTTTACCGACCATCAGCTTTTCGATCGTTTTCACAAGTATAATTTGAAGAGTGAGAAAGCACGTAGCGGTAAGGTTGCATTGAGCTTGAAGGAACTGAACCAATTTACTCCGGGCGATTATGTGGTGCATACCGACCATGGAGTAGGACGTTTTGCGGGATTGGTGCGTATTCCCAATGGCGATACTACGCAAGAAGTAATCAAACTCGTTTTCCAGAATGATGATGTTGTTTTCGTATCGATCCATTCTCTGCATAAAGTTTCCAAATATAAAGGGAAAGAAGGCGAAGCTCCTCGATTAAACAAACTGGGGACTGGTGCTTGGGAGAAACTAAAGGATCGTACCAAAACCAAAATAAAGGATATTGCCCGTGATTTGATAAAGCTTTATTCACAACGACGGGAAGAAAAAGGATTTCAATACAGTCCCGACAGCTTTTTACAGCGTGAGTTGGAGGCATCTTTTATTTATGAAGACACCCCGGATCAGAGCAAATCAACTGCCGATGTAAAAGCAGATATGGAAAGTGCCCGCCCGATGGATCGCTTAGTTTGCGGTGATGTAGGGTTTGGTAAGACAGAAATTGCTGTCCGTGCTGCCTTCAAGGCAGTGGCAGACAATAAGCAGGTGGCTGTCTTGGTACCTACAACGGTGCTGGCCTATCAACATTTTCACACATTCAAAGAGCGTCTGAAAGGATTGCCTTGCCGAGTGGAGTATTTGAGTCGTGCTCGTACTGCTGCACAAGCCAAAGCCGTTATCAAAGGACTTGCTGAAGGGGAAGTAAATATCCTGATCGGTACTCACCGTATATTAGGCAAGGATGTGAAGTTCAAAGATCTGGGTTTACTGATTATCGATGAAGAACAGAAATTCGGAGTCTCTGTCAAGGAAAAGCTCCGCCAACTGAAAGTGAATGTAGATACCCTTACGATGACTGCTACACCTATTCCGCGTACTTTGCAATTTTCGCTGATGGGTGCACGTGACTTGAGTGTGATACAAACTCCACCGCCCAACCGCTATCCTATCCAAACAGAAGTACATACCTTCAATGAAGAAGTCATTGCGGATGCTATTAACTTTGAAATAAGTCGAAATGGGCAGGTTTTCTTCGTAAACAATCGTATATCCAATCTTGTAGAACTTAAAGCAATGATTGAACGTCGTATTCCTGATTGTCGGGTCTGCATAGGTCATGGTCAGATGGAACCGGCAGAATTGGAGAAGATTATCTTGGCTTTTGTCAACTATGATTACGACGTGCTACTCGCCACAACTATTATTGAGAGTGGTATTGATATTCCGAATGCCAATACCATCATCATTAACCAGTCACAGAACTTCGGTCTGAGTGACTTGCATCAAATGCGCGGACGTGTAGGGCGAAGCAACAAAAAAGCCTTCTGCTATTTATTGGCGCCTCCTTTATCTTCTCTTACTCCTGAGGCCAAACGCCGTCTGCAGGCTATCGAAAACTTTTCTGACCTGGGAAGCGGTATTCATATTGCGATGCAGGATCTTGACATCCGCGGCGCTGGAAATATGCTCGGTGCCGAACAAAGCGGTTTCATTGCTGACTTAGGCTATGAAACCTATCAGAAGATATTAACCGAGGCTGTACATGAATTGAAAAATGATGAGTTTGCCGATTTGTATGCCGAGGAGCTAAAAGCTGATGGAGGAGTAATTAGTGGAGAACAGTTTGTGGATGAGTGTCAAGTAGAGAGTGACTTGGAACTTTTGTTGCCTGCCAATTATGTGACTGGAAGCAGTGAACGTATGTTACTGTATCGCGAACTGGATAGCTTGACTCTTGACAAAGATGTAGTTGCTTTCCGTGCCCGCCTCGAAGACCGATTTGGTCCTATTCCTCCTGAAACAGAAGAGTTGCTGCGCATTGTTCCCCTGCGTCGTCTTGCAGCTCGTCTTGGCGTAGAAAAAGTCTTCTTGAAAGGAGGGCGTATGTCGTTGTTCTTTGTTTCCAATCCTGATAGCCCGTATTTTCAAAGTCAAGCGTTCGGTAGATTTATAGCTTACATGATGAAATACACCCGTCGTTGTGATTTGCGTGAACAGAACAACAAGCGGAGCATGCTGGTGAAAGATGTAACTTCAGTAGAAGAATCTGTGAGTGTATTGCAGGAAGTGGTGGCAATGCAAGTAGAAGAGGGGGCATAGGTTTTGTATAAAGGAGGTCAGACTGTCGTTTCGGTTTAATTCCAGTTTCTTGCGAAGGCGTGTACGTGCTTTTTTCAAGGCTTCCTCCGATTGGAAGGTGATTGGGGCGATATCCTTGTTGTTGATGTTTAATTTGAGGAAAACGCATCATTTATTTAAGTACTACACCGGCTTGTTTGATCAGACAGCCATTCTTCCACTTTAAGGTTAGTTCAATGGAAAGTTTATTCATAGCTTACGAACGCTTGTTCCAAGGTTGGGAATGCGTATTCCAAGGTTGCGGATATGTATTCCCAGCCTTGGAATAGAGATCTCTCCTAATAGAGAATAAGTTTTCTTCTTGGATTCAATAAGTTATCTCTTACTAGTGAACCACTTTTCTCTTTTCAGGATTAATGGGTGTTTTTGTATCACGAACCTCTCTTCTCAGTGTCTATTTTCCGTATAATTTATCTATCAAATCTTGCCGTCCTATCCGTCGCAGTTCATGGATGATATTTTTTCGTTCCTCGGGTTTATACCAAAAGAAGAACATGCGTTGTGCCAGCTTCTCTCGTTGACTTTTCGCACTGAATATCGGTTTTAAGGTGTAAGGATGAAATCCGGTGTACCAAGCTTCGGTGGCAACGGTCATTGGAGTAGGTGTGAAATCCTGTACCTGTTCCAAATGAAAGTCCTGGTGTTTGGTAATGATAGCGAGTTCGGCCATATCCTCTTCTTTACATCCGGGATGGCTGGATATGAAGTAGGGAATCAGTTGTTGACGTAGCCCTTCTTCGCGATTGATACGGTCGAATACTTTCTTGAATTCACTGAACTGGCTGAAAGGGGGCTTCCGCATAATGTCTAACACGCTGTCGGAAGTATGCTCCGGAGCGACTTTTAAACGTCCGCTTACATGGCGGGCAATAAGTTCGCGGGTGTATTCGGCGGTGCTTTGGTTGACTTTGGGGTCTTTGCTTTGGTGTAGCAATAGATCATAGCGCACTCCGCTACCGATAAATGACTTTTTAATGCCGGGCAAGGCATCGACAGCACGATAAATATCTAATAGTGGTTTATGATCTGTATTCAGATTTGGACATACTTTAGGATGAATGCAGGACGGGCGTTTGCATTTCTTGCAAAGATCCAGGTTGTAGCCTTGCATCTGGTACATATTGGCGGAAGGTCCTCCTAAATCACTCAAGTATCCTTTGAAGTCGGGTAGTTCTCTGATGGCTTCCACTTCTTTCAAAATACTGCTTTTACTGCGGCTCACAATGAACTTCCCTTGGTGCGCAGAGATCGTGCAGAAGGCACAACCACCGAAACAACCCCGATGGACATTCACCGAAAATTTTATCATGTCATAGGCCGGAATGCGCTTCCCTTTATACTTAGGATGCGGCAAACGGGTATAAGGTAAATCGAAAGAGTGATCAAGCTCTGCCTCAGTTAAGGGGGGATAGGGAGGGTTAACTATTACTGTCTGCCCCTCTACTTTTTGTAGAATCCGTGAAGCCGCATATTTATTACTTTCTTCTTCGATATGGCGGAAGTTGGCAGCTTCTTTCTTTTTGTCTTCCAAGCATTCTTCATGAGAGAACAGTGTGATATCTCCTTCTTGCGCGTTTACCTCTTTTTCAAGATAAACCATTTGAGGAATATCAACAATGAGCTGCTTAAAATATTCCGATGTGATAGAGGTGGTATCTTCCTTCGGGTCGATTTCCGTTAATTTGCGTTTCAACCTTCTCGTTAGTTCTACTATCGGTTTTTCTCCCATGCCGTATATCAATGAATCGGCACTACTGTCTATCAGAATGCTAGGGCGTACACGATCTTGCCAATAGTCGTAATGCGTGAGTCGGCGCATACTTGCCTCAATGCCGCCCAATACAACTGGAACATCGGGATATAATTTCTTTAGAATCTGGGTATATACAATGGAAGGATATTCGGGACGCATGTCAGGACGTGCATCCGGAGTGTAAGCATCGTCGCTGCGCAAGCGTTTGTTGGCTGTATATTTATTGACCATACTGTCCATACAACCGGGACTGATACCAAAAAACAACCGGGGACGTCCCAGTTTCTTGAAGTCGCGCAAATCGTCACGCCAATTGGGTTGGGGTATCATAGCTACACGCAGCCCTTCAGCTTCGAGGATGCGTCCAATCACAGCAGCACCAAATGAAGGGTGATCTACATATGCGTCGCCGCTGAACAAAATGACATCCAATTCATCCCATCCGCGAAACTCTACCTCTTTCTTGGTTGTGGGTAACCAGTCAGTCAGTCGATATTCTTTCATGCCGCAAAGATAGAGAATAAAATGATGATTAGCACATAATGAACTGTACAGTCATCTGTTCGCCGTCATAAATTTCACGAAAACCGATATGCTGTTCAGAGAGGTATTCCTTTAAATCACTGAAAGCAGCCGCATCGTTCATGACAATCTCCAGCTTTTCACCTTTCTCAGCCTTGCATATAGCTATGATGGCAGGAATAAGAGGACTGTACTGCTTTTGTTCACACGTGTTGATGGTTTTCATTGATCGTCTTCCTCTTCTAGGGTTTCTTGGTTGGAAAGCCATTTTAGATAGAGCTTGATAAGTTGCTGCAATCCAAATGCTTTCATGTTGTTGTGATAGATAACATCAATACAGAGGTCGAGCAGGTCTTTGCTGTCTTCCTCTTGCGAAGCAATGAGAGAACGGATGTTCAGTCTCAATTTTTCGAGTACCGTTTCTTCTACGATACCATTGCTGTCGATGAGGTGGCGGAACAGTCCGTATTTCTCGATGGTAGCAAGGTTTTCTTCTGAAACTTCTAAACTGCGGGTTCCGCTAAGATTGGCTTGTATAGTGTACATGATGTTGATATTTTTAATGATTAATGTCCGATGATGAATACTTTCTGTTGGAACAAAGATAATATTTATTTTAAGATTACTTCTTTCTTTCATTTAGAAATTGTAAGACTGAAGCCATAATCGCGTTCCTGTCACTTTCTTTTTCTACGCTTTCAAAAGGGAACCCCATCACAAACGTGCGATAATGGTTGCCTTGATAGGCTGTGGCAGCGGAAATATTCCCTGTACTGTAGGTCATGACCGGAAATGCCGGAGATACTGGTAAGATACAATCAGGAGCGGTTACGGGATAAGCTTGCTCGTTGGGAAGACGGGGAATGCTGAAAGTGCGGCCTAAACCTTGAATCAGGATGTTGTTTCCGGTTGTTTGCAAGGAGTGACTGTAACTGTACTTCAGTATATTCTCGATAAATAGGCGGTCTTCTTGTAAAATGTTCATGTCGCTACCCAGGTATGCACCGCTGACAAGCAGGTTTCCGCCCGATTGACAGAAGATTGTCAGAGCACGCTGCATGGAGGAAGAGAAAGTTTTATAATTCAGGTTGCGAGAAGGGTTACTCGATTTATCTTCCTTTTCTAATCCCAAAATATAATCCACCATCGAATAATCTCCCAAAGATATTGTTCCGTTTTCCACCGATTCATTACTACACGATACGAAACTGTAGCCTCCGGCTGCCTGTATCGCTTTACCATGCATAAAAGGATAATCAAAAGTATTGCCTCTGATTTTCATACCCTCGTATTCACTTCCGCTCTCTCCCAGCTGTTTCCCTATTTCGTTGCGATTGAAATTCTGTTGAGAACCGCAAAGAGAAATGTCATATAAATAAGGTACACCGGGGTCTTGTGAGAGATCAAATCCGACTGTCTGAGAAGTGTTAATGACGGCTGGTCCACTGATACGGTCAAAGCCGTTAATGATCAACACACGTCCTTGTTCCTGTTTGGCCTTATAAGCGGCAAGTATCTCCGAAGGAAAGCTTTCCCCACCGCGATTAACGGCAGTTACTTTGAAAGAATAAACGATGCCCGGTTCTGCCTTGACAGTATGAGAGGGAGAGCTCACGCGTACACCGTTGTCAAAACCACCGTGCCCGATGCGTGTATAGACGATGTATTCACGTGGTTTGGCTGTTGACTCCAACGGGTCATCTTCTCCTTTCCAAGAGAGTTCCAAGGTATTCTTCTTCTTTCCGAAATGTATGGCGAAGTGGCTGACAGGAAGAGGTTGCACAACGTATTCTTTGCCATGCTGGCTAGATATATACTGTAGGATGGCTTTGTAAAGGGCGCGACCGACAGTGAACTTGAAGTTGGGATCATGCCCTAAGCGCATGTCTGCAAAGTTTTGGTGAGAGAGGAGTTCGACAATCGTAGAAGGGATGGCAGGCAGGCGTGTTTCGCTGTAGTTGCGATCCCATAGGCTGCGCCGTGTCCAATCTGTGTTGAATGTAGCACGGATATCCTGTTGCAGCTGCGTGAGCAGTATATCTGATAAGTCGCGTGAGGTATAGCGATCTGTCCCGGCATTGAGTCGTCCGTCATTAAATTGTGTGGTATAAATGCCGAGAGCACCTATAATTTTATCTTCTTTACTGAAACCGGCATCGCTATGCAAGGCCATACTCATTTCGATAGGAATCCCTAAGCCTTCCTCTGCAGAATTGAAGATCGACTTCCCAGCCAGATAATTGGTAGCGAGCGAACGAACATTAATATCATCTGCCATATCGTTGCTGCCTTCACGTCCTCCATAGACGGAGTAGGGCATACCCGCCCATTGAGCAGAATAGCGTGCACCTTCCAGATATCGGGGTAATCCGCTTGTTTTTCCACCGCGTGCAATATTGCCCATACCTCCGCCAAAGCGGACTGCATCTGCACAAACAACGCCTTTTTCTTTGCTTTCATTACTCAGAACGACCATTGAATAGTCATTCCTGCCTTTATCGAATGTAAAAGTTCCAAGATAGACCCACGTTCCACCTCCTATTTGTTGGTTTACTGTAAACTCTGTAACGCCTCCGGCATGAAAGACAAGGTATTTGGCATCACTTACGCTGTTGGGTAAGGTTTGGTAAGAAACATACACAGCATATTCTCCTGTTTCAGGAATATCAGGCACCCATTCGGCAAAAGCTTTGTCTTTCTTTTTTTCGGTAACCGTAAAACGTGCCGTACCAGTGCGAAAAGGGTTTTCGCCATCTTGATAAATTGGTTTTCGTTGGGCAAATCCCGGCAAGTTTGTCTGTTCCCAACGAGCCTTTCTACTTTGGACATCCAAATAGAGGGAGCCTTTGCCACCTTGTCCGCTTAGTGTTCCGTCGTTGTCAACAATCACTTCTTGTTTCTGTGTATCTCGTTCACGTGGAGTGAAGACAAGCGCACCTGCATTTTCCAACATGGGTATCAAATAAGGAAGAACGAAGGACTGTGTGAACTGATCCTCGCTGGTGCAAAACAAACGTGGACGTTGCCAGCCCCATTCATTATGCTTGTTGATGTAATATTTTCCGTGGCTCTGCCACAAAGCAAGGTGTTTTCCTTCCAATCCTTGTGAAATAGCATAAGGGCGTGACGTTTGTGTAACCCAAGGGGTTTTTTTAGATTCTAACTGATCGAATAGGCGTGCTTTGTCTTTCTTCCCTTTTCGATAGAAGTTAGGAATAAGTTCCTCAATGCTACGCCCACTTGTGAACAAGGTCATGTCGAAGTAATTTATAGGGCCGGGAAGAATTTGCTTCAGATGCCTGTAAATGGCATCTACGTTTTCCTGCCGAAAAGGTTGGTAGGAAAATTGCTCATTGGCATAAACAGATATCTTCTTTCTCTGAAAATCAATCTGTAAACTATCCAGTTTACAGATTCCTAAGTTTACAGCGTGGGTGGTGTATTCACTGAAGAATGTTTTTAAACGTTCTTCTGCGTTTTTTTCCACTTCTTGTGCATGAAGCACTACTCCATGGAGGCATAAAAGAGTAAGTAGAATTATTTTTTTCATAGGTATGGCTTGTTTAATATTCTTGAAACCACTTGGCTAAGATGTTTCACACTACTCTGAATCAGAGAATGTGATTTCCTTTTTGGCTGTAAGAGGGGTAGAAAGGAGTCATAAAACAAAGATATTGATAAAAAAACTTTTTTATAAAATGCTCTTTGGCATTTGTAATCATTCTTTTCATAATAGTATATGAGTTACTTTGACTTTTTTATCAAAAAAAACGTTATGGCAAAATTACATGAATGTTTTTACATGTGCAAGCTTTGTTTCCAGATGCTAACAGTAGAAAATAAAAAAAATGAGGCGCATGGCTTAAGCGATGCACCTCATTGTGGATTATTTACTCCGACTAGTTAGAGTGGAACATATTCTACAAAAGCCTCCATAGCCTCATAAGAAGCCAGCCCGAGACTGTCATACAAGGCAGCACTACCGCGGTTGCGGTCCTCGCTACGTTGCCAGAAGAGACGTTCATCATTCCCCATAAAGGGTGCACTCTCCATCTGAGACTGGTGTTTCAGGATAGAGTTACGCTTAGCACGCAATTCTTCAGGACTGATAGGTACGGCCATTTCAATGTTCTCAATTTCCCATTCAGCCCAGGCACCACGATACATCCAAATACGACAATCTTTCAGCCATTTGGCACCTTCTTCCTTTTCCAGGTCGACGGCAGCAAATACAGCATCCGTACAAACACGGTGGGTGCCGTGCGGGTCAGCTAAGTCACCTGCCACAAAGATTTGATGAGGTTTTACTTCTCGCAACAAGTTGCGTACGATTTCTACATCAGCCTCACTGATCGGATCTTTCTGAATTTTTCCAGTCTCGTAGAAAGGCAGATCAAGGAAGTGACAATGATCCAACGGAATGTTGTTGTATGTACAAGCGGTACGGGCTTCGCCACGACGAATCAAACCTTTAATGGTCAGAATGTCGCGTGTATCCATATCACCGTCTTTCTTTTCCTTGAGGAACTTGCGAATTTCAGTATATTTATCGCTGATGACCAGATCTTCATTGTTGTTGAAAATTTGGTTGAATCCATTAATAAAGTGTAGGAAGCGGATTACTTCTTCATCACCCACAGCAATGTTGCCTGAAGTTTGATAGGCCACATGTACATCATGTTTCTGTTCTACCAAACGACGAATGGTACCTCCCATAGAAATAACATCATCATCGGGGTGAGGAGAGAATACAATAACGCGCTTTGGGAACGGTTTGGCACGTTCTGGGCGATACGTGTCATCTGCATTGGGCTTACCGCCGGGCCATCCGGTGATAGTATGCTGCAAGTCGTTGAATATCTTGATGTTTACATTATAAGCAGATCCATATAATGCTAACAACTCACTTAACCCATTTTCGTTATAATCTTTATTGGTCAACTTCAAGATAGGTTTGCCAGTGAGCTGACACAGCCAGACAATAGCACTACGAATCAGTTTGTCATTCCATTCACAAGAAGTAACCAACCAAGGGCGTTGAATACGTGTCAGGTTAGCAGCTGCCGATAAGTCGATAACGATGTGAGCATTGTTATGTGTTTGCAGGAAAGATGCAGGAATTGTATCGGTAACCGAACCTTCTACGCATCCCTTCACCATTTTGGCTTTTTCTTCACCCCAAGCCATCAAATATACTTTTTTAGCGGCAAGGATGGTAGAAACTCCCATGGTTATAGAACTAATCGGAGTACTTTCAATACTACCGAACATTTTGGACGCTTCATTGCGGGAATCATTATCCAGCAAAATAAGACGAGTAGTAGAGTTTAAACGGGAGCCCGGTTCGTTGAAACCGATATTACCTACACGGCCAATACCTATGATAGCCGCATCAAGTCCGCCAAAGCTTTCAATGCGTTGCTCGTAAAGACGACAATATTCAAAGATCGTATCTTTTGCGATGGTACTGTCCGGACTGAAGATGTTTTGCTTGTCAATATCCACATGATCTAGCAACATTTCCTTCAAGGCATTAAGATTGCTGTTAATCGCATCGGATGCCAAAGGATAGTATTCGTAAAGATTGAAAACAATCACATTGCGGAAACTCAGGCCTTCTTCTTTATGCATACGAATCAAGTTTGCATAAACGTTGCGTGGAGAATTACCTCCGGCTAGTGCTAATACACAGAAACGGCCTGCTTTTTGTTTGTCACGGATGAGTTGTGCAATGTCAAGGGCAATCTGATTGGCACCTTCTTCAGCAGATTCATAGATATCTGTCGGAATTTTTTCCAGTCGGGTCAATACCGACCGTTCAAATGCATTCTCAGGTCGATAATACCTGGGGGAAACTCTGTTGAGAGTGATTTGAGAGCTTAGATTAGACTTCATGTTTTTTTCTATTAATAAATTGTTAAAGCGTTTTACTGTTCTTATATTTAACAAATACAAGAAAACAATGTTCACTTGTATGCTATTGATATTTCATTAAAACAATGTGCGGGTCCTAGATACAATATTGTCCAAAGTATGTGTGTACCAATATGTATAGCTTCTGCAGAAGATACTTATGTGGCTTGTATAATGACGGAGGATTGAGAAGCCAAACGTAGGTGGATTGCTTGTGATTCTGTCTTCTTTCGTTTTTGAGAAAAGAGGAATCACCATTGAGACATCCTTGTAGGGGGAGGATGTGTGTGTTAATAAATTGAGTTAACATAGAACTTAAGGGCTAGAATTACAAAAAAAAATCAGATTGCCATTTCGACAACTTTTCAAAAGACAAAAGTAAGTACTTTTTAGATAATATGCACTCTTTTATAATATAATAATGTTAAAAACACTGAAAATAGATGTTTAAGATTAAAACCTGAATGATAGACACAAAGGTAATTATGCATCGGAAGAAAAACAGCTTTGTTCCGATAGCATTTTAAGAAGGGATGAGAGGACAGGTAGCTGATGGCAATCTCATTCTAAAAAAAAAGTGGTAGATATGGAATTTCCTTGACTATCTACAGCTGTAAGAGAATGTTTGCCAGGCGATGGCTGTAGCGAAAGCTGATGGAAATCCTGTGTTTGGCTCAGATAAGTTTCATCCAGATGCCAGAAAATGGTCGTTTTTGGATCACTGTGTGCCAGTTCGACTGTTATGAATCCCTTCCTTCCATCCATTTGTTTGGGCAACATGATGCGAGCATTCATCGGAGGATAAATGAACTGCATGGGTTGTATGACATCTTCTCCACAACCGGCTTTGAAAGGAGGAAGAGGCTGATATTCCGGATGATATTGTTTATAATACCACTCCCATATAGGAGGAAGAGTAAACCATAATTGTTGGATAGTAGGCTCTGTGTCGGCACAGTTTTCATAGATGCGGCGAGTACCGTCTGCAGATAAAGTGACAAGGTGATGATACGGACAAGCTTCTGTTTTCATTCCTGCGGGAAGAATCAGTAAAGTGTCGCTTTCTTCGCAGAAACGGCTTTTAAGATGTCCGGAACGACGGCAGACTTCTGCTTCTATAAATAAGTTGGACGGACGTTCAAACCAGTTGGGAGATGAAGGGAGTAGGTTGAGTACGTCGAATAATACCGGACCGGCTGTCTGTGCGCCAACAAGACCGGGCTTTCCTTCTCCCGTCGCATTTCCTGCCCACACTCCTACTGCATAACGAGGGGTGATACCCACTGCCCAAGCATCCCGAAATCCATAACTAGTTCCGGTTTTCCAAGCTACGGGGTGCATTGAGGAGATTGATTTCCAGTCTATTTCCTCCGGGCGATTTACTTCAATTAATGCATCGAAGGTTTGCCATACGGCACCGGGTTGAAAGGTGTTTAGATTGGAAGCTTTCTTGCTTGATTCTTCAACTGCGATTGTAGTTGGTGGTAACATCCATGTACATGACATTTGTGGAAGTTTCAGCAAGCTACGTCCCATATTTGCATAAGCACTGGTTATATCCCACAAAGTAGCTTCTGCACCACCTAGGATGAGAGATAGCCCGTAGTGAGACGCCGATTTAGTTAGAGTCTTGAGCCCTGTCTGTCGGAGGAAATTATGGAATTTAGGGACTCCATATTTCTGCAACATGGTCACAGCTGGAATATTCAGTGAACGCGCTAATGCTTCGGATGCAGGGACGGCACCTTCGAATTGGAGGTTGAAATTTTGAGGTGTGAATCCATTAATGTTGACCGGAATGTCTGGCAACAGCATAGGAGGCAACAAGCTGCCTTCTTGGAGCATGGCGCAGTAGAGGAAAGGCTTCAGAATGCTGCCCGTGCTTCTGGCAGCTTGAATGACATCTACTTGATTACCGGGTTGTTTTTGATTGAAATGAACATTGCCGCAATAGGCAACCGTTTGATTGGTAGAGATGTCAATGACTAGAATGGCTAGATTTCGTATATCGCTCCGACTGAATTCATTGCTCCAACGTTCTGCCAAATTTTCTACCTGCACTTGCAGCTCTTTGTCAACGGTAGATAGAGAGTAGACCCCTTTTTGTTTTAGATAGAAATGACTGACCAAATGCGGAGCGATTTGCGGTAGTGGATGGGGCTCTTCGGGTAGCGGTTCGCTGATGGCCAGTTCGTAGGTTGAAGCATCGATGGTTTTCCTATCATATAGTTGCTTCAACAAACGGTTTCGTTTGTGAAGCAAGGCTGGGCGGCTTTTGGCAAGGTGTATCATGGATGGGGCATTGGGAAGTACGGCCAACATGGCGGATTCTGCCCATGACAATTCCTCAGCTGAATGTCCAAAGTATCGCCAGGCCGCAGCATCGAGGCCGACTACGTTGCCCCCGAAAGGAGCATGCGAAACGTACATGGATATGATTTCCTCTTTGGATGCGCGAAACTCAAGCCGGGTAGATAAAATCATTTCGATAAATTTCTCTCCGAAGGTTCTGGACTCATTTCTTGCCAAGCGGATGGTTTGCATGGTGAGGGTACTTCCACCGCTTACGATGCGTTTGTTTTTTAGGTTTTGATAAATGGCTCTGCCAATGGATAATGGATTGACTCCCCAATGATAATAGAAGTTTCGATCTTCAAACGTAACGAGGCATTGTTTGATTTTATCGGGAGTGGAGTTGCGAGGCGGAAAACGCCATTGCCCGTCGGAGGCGATGCGAGCTCCGAGTAGTTCACCGTTACGGTCGGCCACAACGGTAGAGTAAGATACATGAAAAAGTTGTTTGGGAAGACAAACGACATATCCTATCACCAGAAGAGTAATAAGAATAAGAATTACTTTTCTGGTGACGGACCATTGTTTGAAGAAATCTTTTGCTTTTGGTCTCATGATGGAGGAGTCGAAAATTCGTTTTCTATTTCCCACTTTCAATTTCTAGCGACTGACCACTGTTCTTCCGGCTTGGGTACGTGCTTGTGCAGTGGCATCATACATGCCTTCACATTGGATAGCGGGTAATACAAAGTTTCCCGAGTAAGTGGCTTGCAGCCTTACCGTGAACGTTTTTGATGTGCCTCGTTCCAAATCGAAATAGGTCAACACACGGTCATCACGGATATCCTGATAGGTATAGTTACGGGTAGTTGCATCTCCGGGGACCCTCATTTTTTCATTGTAAACTTCCCAACCTGACGGGATGATATGAGTTAAAGCCAGGTTGCTATAATCGGAAGTACCGCTCATGTTTCCTAGTGTAATTACAGCCATGAAATCAGTTCCTTGTTTCATCTTCGTTACTGATATAGGTGCATTGTTCATATCTGTATATTTCACCTCCATACGAAGATTATTGTTCAGAGGTGGTAAGGTATCGTTCAGTAACTGTACACGGGTAGTGAGATTGATATTCAATGCTCCTTTACCCAAGTTCTTCAGGGTGACATTGCCCTTGTTCGGATTGGAAGACAATTCTTGCTCAAAAACGGATTTGGCCGATTTAACAGCAGGTTGTTGCTGACCGTTCCAGTTCCATGTAAAGTCTAGTTCACCTGAAAGTTTCTCTGCCAATCTCCCCATAGCCATCAAGGCAAAAGCAGTAGATTGCGTACTGAACCACTCCTCACGGGAGAGGTTCTGAGAAACTTTTTTCGCTTGCTGTAGAGCGGCTTGTTGACGATTCATTAAAAGCAGGGTTTCCAAAATCATCGCTTCGTCACGGTCGGATGATCCATAGATGAAGTTTTGTGAGGAATAAGGATCTACCGTAGTCTGGATATTGAATATCAACTCTTCGGCAGGCTTCATCTTGCTTGTCAATGCATAAGTTGCGGCAAGTCTCCATTTAGCTTGCAAGGACAGTCCCGATTGTTCCTTCATTCGATTCATGGCTCCGTATTCGGGAACACCAGCCAGTGCTAGGGTATAGAGTCGAAAGGCTTGTTGCACACCAGACTGCTCTTGTAGCCAACGGTTCTCTTGTGGAGGCATTCGCCAGTTTTGAGCTGCAGCTCGCTGGAAGCGTTTCCATTTATTCAGTGTATTCTGATTGACGGCATAGCCTTTTTCTTGAGCAAGAACAAGGAACATGCCGGTATAAGAAGTAATCCATTCATCGACTACAGCATTCCCCGGCCAATAAACAAAACCTCCATTAGGGAGTTGTCGTCCGTAAAGTTGGCGAATACCTTCCTGTACATTGCTTTTTATTTTTTCTGACTCGTTGGCATCTATCGTTTTGAACTGCCCGACAAACAATAAAGGCAATGCTTTAGAGGCCAACTGTTCTGTGCAATGGTGTTGGTAGTTATAGAGGAAGTCGAAACGTCGGCTGATGTCCACTGAAGGAATGCGTGAAACTTCCAGCATAACTTTGCTGAGGGTGGAGGTAGCTCCTTGAAGGTTGTAGGGGAGTGTGGCTTCTTGCCCGGCTTCTATCCACCGACTGTTGCGGAGAGTTATGGACGGATTCGGATTGCGTACGTCTATCTCAATGGTTTCCTTGGATTGTTGTCCTCCGCCATTGGCTGTAAGATGAATGACTGCTTTTCCTGTTTTACTGCCGGTCTTTATACGGAAGAATACAAGTTGGTCACCTGGTTGATTAAAAGTGATAGGCTGCTGTGCGTTACCGATTACTTGTATGTCCTTTCCTGTAGCTTGGATAGAAATGTTGACATCCTTTATTCCCTTTTCCATGGCAAAGACGTTGACGGGTACAGAGATCTCCTCTTGTGTACTGAGTACGCGGGGTAGGGTGGATAATAACATCAAGGGGGTACGCACAAACGAAGTTTTTTCCGTCTTACCGTATGCATTGTTTTGTCCGGCCACCACCATCGTGCGTACGGAACCTACGTACATAGGCAGTTTCAGCGTATGTGTTTGCTGTTTACCTTTATCTATATAGAAAGGTCCGATAAATTTTACGACCGGTTTGAAGCGATTGGCTTTGGCATCGGCAGGTTTTAGCATCTCGTCACCTCCGGTGCTGAACAGAGAAGCATACCGTCCGGCAGAAGCTCCTAAAACGTCGTCGTACATGTCCCAAGTGCGGATGCCCAATGCTTCACGGGCATAAAAATCGTTCCACGGGTCGGGAGTTTTGAAGTTAGTCAAATCAAGCAGACCCTCATCTACAATGGCAAGGGTGTAGGTCATCGGCTTCCCTTTCTTCTCGCTGACGGTAATGTTGAAATTCCTTTCCGGGCGCAACACTTCCGGCATTTGGATTTGTGGTTGCAGAATGGTGTGCTGATTGGTTACAAATACTGGAACCATGCCATACATGCGTATGGGTAAATCATTTAGAGTTTGTGCATGAGGTTGCAGCAAACTGATGTGTAAATAAACATTTGGAGCCATCTCAGGAGTTACTTCAAATGAATACTTGGTGTCTTTTTGGCTATTTACTTCTATCCACTCCTGTTTCAGTATGGTAGAGCCGTTTTCCAAAGCTACCAATGCACGTCCTCCGGAAGAAGCCGGAATGATGGCCGTAGCTGTTTCTCCAATTTCGTATGAATCTTTGTCCAAAGAGAAGGCAAGCATCTTCATACCACTGGGATCTGTCCTGTTTGAGCGTCCCCGCCATTCGGGCCAGTCTATGTAAACGGTACCACCGGTCGCATGGCCACTCTCCTTATCTTTTACATAAATCAAATAACGTCCCCAATCGGGATAATTGATTCTGAATTTGAAGCTTGTCTTTCCGTCGGAAGTTTGCAGATTACCGCTGGCCACTGGAGTAACGGAACTACTGTTAACGTAGGTCCCGAAGGACTCGTTCCGGTTTTCCCACCACCAGCTCCAGTCTACGCGATAGACTTTATATTCCAAGTTGGAGCGAGGAATCAACTGTCCTTTGTCGTTTACGGTTACAATATCAAATCGATGGTCTTTGTCGGTTTCTATGGATCTTTCTTCCGGCTGATTTAAATGGATGCCTACGTAGGAAGAGAAAGGCGAGAACGGAACAGTCTGCGAATAAACGCTGGCATCTCCTCCAGGTTCAAACACACGAGTATGGAGTGTGACGTTGAGCATGCCCGGCGCATTTTTTGCATTCGGAAGTTTCCACATAAAGCTTGTTTTACCTTCCGTATCGAGGTTCCCATCGAATATGTCTGTTTTTACAGTAGTAAATTCGGTAGCCGGATCATTAAAGATATACTGGCCGTAATCTTTAAATTGGGTGTTTACCTTCGATAAGGATACTTCAACTTTGGTTTTGAGACGTGAGGCTGTGGCTCCCGTCAGCCATGCAGAAGAGAGGATTACCGGAACTTCTTTGGCTGAGGCCTGAATGATGTCTTGCGGTAATTTGAGGTTTATTTTTAATCGATTGGGCTTTACCGTTTCAATGCGCAGACTTTTATGAAAAGCTGTTCCCCCAACTTTGACGTAGGCATTCCAAAGTCCTGTCGGATCACTTGACTGGGTAGGAACATCAAAGGTATAGAAGCCGTTTTTCCCTTGCGTTGATATCATCTTACTATAGAACTGTCCCCGAGGATTGTAGATTTCTAAAGCTATGGGATGTTGGTTTGGAATCCTTTTTTCCCGGTCTTCAAGGATGAAAGAAATATGTAAGGTATCTCCCGGTCTCCATACCCCTCTTTCACCGTAGATAAATCCTTTCAATCCTTTCCGGATTTCTTTTCCACCGACATCGAAACGACTGACGGACTGTTCCTCACCCTCTGCCACGCGTACGTATGCTTTTTGCTTTTCTGATTCAGCAACTACAATGAACGGAACCCCTTTGGCAGTAATTTCTGCAAATCCATTACTGTCTGTCTTTCCGGTTGCAATGGGTTGCAACTGGAAGTTGTAAACAGTTATTTTAGCATTACTTAGGGGAGTAGTATCTAGAATATTACTCAGGGCAATCCATAGTTTGTCCAAGGAATTACGTTTGACAATCATACCTATGTTCGAAGCAAACACATTGCAGGAAGCTGTCCGATCAGAATTCATATAATAAGATGGGTGACAAGGGTTGTTGCGCTCTTTCCAATCATATTGCTGCCAATCCATCTCTATTCCACCATTGTAATAGAAGTAGCTTTGTGGGATATCCCAAGCGGATTCTTCTTCGGAAAGGATATCCTCGCCAACTTTGGTAAGTCCGTCTGTGGTGAGATTCTCTGTAAACTTCATGCTCTGATTCTCTGTCCCGTCACAAGAATAAGCTGAGTATTCTTGACGAAAAGAAAGAATCACCCGGTAAATAGCTCCGGGTTCTTGACGAATTAATCCGGCAAGATCTATTGAATAATCTTCCCAACGATGAACGTCTTTAACATTGTCTTTGGTAAGCCAGAGTGTTTTTTTATAAACTAACCTTCCGGAACGTCTTAATTCATAGGCGGATGAGAGGGTATTGCTTTGCATAAAAGTGAGTACATTACTCTCGAAGATGCGGATAATGTTTAAATCTACTGCATATAAATTGACAGCTCGAAAAGGTATAATAAGGCTTTGAGAATTTGGCAAAATAGCCGATGAGGTGGACATTACCACTTCTGGCTTCAAATTGATTTCACTGAAGGAGATGGAATGCGAAGTACCAAGTGATTTATCATTACTGTCTTTTAGCCCTTCATGGATATTTAGAGTCAGCTTATTGAGTTGATTGGCTTCAAAGTAGATAAATACTTTATTGTCTTTTACTTGAAACGTGGAAGTGGATATTTCTGGTATTTCAATAAGACCGGTTAGATCCTGTGTAGTGGAGATTGGAGATGAGAATGTTAGCTGTATGCCGTTTTCCGGCTGTTCAATACGTTCGGCAGAAAGAAAACGAAAACTGTTTTGAGCAGGAATCAATACATCGACATTCAGTTTTCTATCTATTCCAATAGAAGTTCCATCTGCGGTAATTGTCAGTTGATAATCTTGGTCTTGGCGAGGAATATCATTTATTTCGAGTATATATCGAGAGGAATTGTCTGTTGGGATAAGGTTGAAAGGAAGTTTTTCTCCTTTTTCATTGCTGACGAACAGGGTTTTTTCTACTTCTTCCTTTTTCACGGCATCACTGAAACGAAATTCTCCTTTTATATCCACTTTGCCGGGTTTGGCGTCTGTTTGGGAGAGCGTTTCTGTTTGCAACGAAAAATTTCGTTCTTGTACTCTGAATGAGAACTTGAATTCCTTTAAATCATTGCTGACTTCAACAAAATCTTTTAACTGAAAAATTCCTTCGTAAAGTTCTCCGGGTTTTAAAGTACCTTCTTCAGGTATAAACTCAATTGTATTATTATTGACCCAATAGGCTTTGCCTTTCAAAGAAGGTGAAAAACTGAAAGGATTCTTTTCCAACTCATTATTCAAGTTCACCATAGGTTGATCGCGAGTTAACTCGATACGTATGTTGGAGCTTTGTGAAATCACTCCTCCCGTATAGGCATTTACATAAGGTGCATATTCCGCAGAAGGAATAATATCTTTCCGGCCGCTTGTGCAAGAAGTAAGAACCAGGATAGCCAATAAAAGATAAAATAATTTATCAAAAGGTTTCGTTTTTATTCGTTCCATTATGCCATATTTTAAATGAGTCCGCATCTTTCCATACGGGGAATTTCGTTCTAAATTCTTGTAAAGAAGATAAATGAAGTTCGGCTGTAGAAATGCCTTCTTCATTGTTGGGTATACTGGCAAGAAGTTCGCCTTTAGGAGAGTAGATAACGCTTCCTCCACTGTGTAACAGTTTGTTATTGTCTGTACCTATGCGATTCACACCACACACATAGCTTATGTTCTCCAGAGCACGAGCTGGTACTAAAATATCCCATACTTTCTGTCGGGTTGCAGGCCAGTTGGCCACATAGATCAGAAGATCGTATTCATTGTTTACATTCCGACTCCAAACCGGGAAACGGAGATCGTAACAAACAAGTAAAAGAATATTCCAACCTTTATAAGAGAGGAGAAGACGACGATCACCGGCAGTAAAATGCTCTGTTTCGTTTCCCATACGAAATAAATGTCGCTTGTCGTAGAAATGTGTATCTCCTTCGGGAGTAAGGAAGAAAGCACGATTATAGTAGCAGGGAAGTTGGAGAGTAGGGGGCTCTTCATCGCATGCAATATAGCTTCCGGCTATTGCTAACTTATATTCAGCTGCCCATTGTCGTAAAGTAGTGATTGTTTCACCTGAGATCGGCTCAGCCAGATGTCTGGTATTCATACTGAAACCGGTAGAAAAGGTCTCTGGTAAAACAACAATCTCCGTCGCCCCGCAAAGTGTTTCCAACTTTTTACGGAGGTGACGGAGATTGTCTTGTTTATTTTCCCAAGCAATATCCGTTTGCAGGATACTGACACGTAGTTGGTCCATAAATGAAAACTTGATTAATTAATCATTAATCACTTAGACGTTTCCAATAGAGAAATTCTCAGGATTTTTTCCTTTGAAGTTTTTGAAATAAAGTTTTATCTCACGCATATCCTTCTCTATATCTCCAGTAGGTATAATCGCCATGGTGGAGTGAATCGTTTTAGTAGGATAATCAATTCCGATGAGCATTATAGGTACTTGGGCTTTCATCGCAATGTAATAGAAACCTTTCTTCCAATTTGGATTTGCTTTCCGGGTTCCTTCTGGAGTTATGGCAAGATGGAAATGCTTGCTATTGGCTATTTTGATAGCCATCTGATCTACCATCGATGTTTTACGTCCTCTGTCTACAGGTATGCCACCAACTGCTTTGAAGATCAGTCCTACCGGGAAAAAGAACCATTCCTTTTTCATCATAAAACTGGTTTTTCGTCCAATGGCTCCATAAAACAATTTGCCTATAAATAAATCCCAATTGGAGGTATGAGGTGCCGCACAGATAATACATTTATCATAATCAGGCACCGTTACATTAGTCTTCCAACCCAATAGGCGATAATAGATAAAACTATAAAGCGCTTTTCTCATTCTTATTTCAATTTGCCCATTGCATCAATAATTTCATCAATCTTTGCATTGAAATCCAAAAGGAATTTTTTGTAGAAACCTTTTACATTTCCTGGTTCGGTATGGCTGATACGACTTACAAATTCATCTTGCATTTTTAAGATTTCAGCCATAAGGTCATCTGCTTTCTGCTTGTCGGTTCCAGGCACATATAAACTATTTACAAGACATTCTGTGAATAGCTCACCAGCGATATAATTGACATTCTTCTTCAATGCTTTTCTACTTGCCATAATCTTTACGTTTTTAAGTGAATAATCAGAGTTATTTTCGGTAAAGATAATGTTTTTATCTGTTACTGTAGAGAATATTTGGGAATTTATGTGTTTTTAATGAGTAACGCTTTGAAGGATAACTACGTGTTGAGACTCAGGGGGAGTTTGAGGTTATATAGAATAAAAAAAGGCGCTGTTAAGCGCCTTTTTTTATAAATCATGGAATTTTAATATCTTCTTGAGTTGTATCCACCACCACCTCTTCTGTCACGGTTTCCACCGCCGTTACGAGGTCTGTCCTCTCTAGGGCGTGCAACGTTTACAGAAATTGTCTTTTGGTCAAACTCAGCACCATTCAATTCGTCGATAGCTTTTTGAGCTGCCTCATCATCAGGCATTTCTACGAAAGCGAATCCTCTTGATCTTCCAGTCTCTCTGTCAGTAATGACTCTTGCTGAAGTAACTTCTCCATACTCTGAAAATAAATCGTTCAAATCAGCGTCGGTTGTGCTGAAATTCAAACCTGCAATGTAAATGTTCATTAGAAATTTAATTTAATTAAATAATAAATTTTGGAGTGAGGAGGAAGATTAAAGAATGAGGACTACTTGCTAATACTTTCTATTATAAAGGAGAACTATGCGATAATTATTCACCAAAACTCAAACCTTGGCTGCAAAGGTAGTATAATAAATCGGAGAACAATGATTTATTTTTATTTTTTGGATAAAAAAGCAATAATTTAGCAGACAAATACAGTGAATTGTCATTTTAAACATAATTTCCTCCTCTCGTTTGCATATCTACTGAAAAAAAGCGAAATTTGCGTCGCTTTTAAACAGAGCTTTACTAACACCTTTAAATAAATAAAAGAAATGACTAAAAGTGCATTGCAAATTGCAAGGGCTGCTTATCAGCCCAAACTTCCAAAAGCACTGAAGAGTGCTGTTGTTGCTGCTGAAGGTGCAGCCACTCAATCTGTAGCCAATCAGGAAGAAATAAAGAAGCTATTCCCTAATACGTATGGAATGCCTTTAATTAAATTCGAAGCAACAGGTGAATCAGTTAGCTTCCCAGCTATGAACGTAGGCGTTATTCTTTCCGGTGGTCAGGCTCCTGGAGGTCACAACGTGATTTCAGGTATCTTTGACGGTATTAAGAAGCTGAATAAGGATAGCAAGTTGTATGGTTTTATCTTGGGTCCCGGCGGTTTGGTGGATCATAATTACATGGAACTTACTGCTGAAATCGTTGATGAATACCGTAATACTGGTGGTTTTGATATCATTGGCTCAGGCCGTACTAAACTGGAAGAAGAAGAACAGTTTGATAAAGGTTATGAGATTTTAAAAGAACTGAATATCAAAGCATTGGTAATAATCGGCGGGGATGATTCAAATACAAATGCTTGTGTATTGGCTGAATACTATGCTGCAAAGAAGTATGGTGTGCAGGTTATCGGTTGTCCAAAAACAATTGACGGTGACTTAAAGAACGAAATGATTGAAACATCTTTCGGTTTCGATACAGCTTGTAAAACCTATTCTGAAGTAATCGGTAACATTCAACGCGACTGTAACTCTGCCCGTAAATACTGGCACTTCATTAAATTGATGGGACGTTCTGCTTCTCACATTGCTTTGGAATGCGCATTGCAGGTACAACCTAATATGTGTATCATCTCTGAAGAAGTAGAGGCTAAAGATATGTCATTGGATGACATTGTTGCCGGCATTGCTAAGGTGGTGGCTGATCGTGCGGCTCAAGGCAATAACTTCGGTACAGTTTTGATTCCGGAGGGTTTGGTAGAATTTATTCCTGCCATGAAGCGTCTGATTTCAGAACTGAACGACTTCTTAGCTGCCAATGCTGAAGAGTTCTCTCAAATCAAGAAATCTCATCAACGTGACTATATCATCCGCAAACTTTCTCCGGAAAATGCAACGATCTATGCAAGTCTTCCCGAAGGCGTTGCACGCCAATTGTCATTGGATCGTGACCCACACGGTAACGTACAGGTATCTTTGATTGAAACTGAAAAACTGCTGTCAGAGATGGTAGCTACCAAATTGGCTCAGTGGAAAGAAGAAGGAAAATTTGTAGGTAAGTTTGCTGCTCAACATCATTTCTTCGGTTACGAGGGACGCTGTGCTGCTCCGTCTAACTTCGATGCTGACTACTGCTACTCTTTGGGTTATGCAGCTTCTGCATTGATCGCCAACGGTAAAACTGGCTACATGTCTTCTGTACGTAACACGACTGCTCCGGCTGACGAGTGGATTGCAGGCGGTGTGCCCATCACAATGATGATGAACATGGAACGTCGTCATGGTGAGATGAAACCGGTAATTCAGAAAGCGTTGGTTAAATTGGAAGGTGCTCCTTTCAAGACATTCGTTGCTCAGCGTGAGCGTTGGGCTATGGAAACAGACTACGTATATCCGGGTCCTATTCAGTACTTCGGTCCTACAGAAGTTTGTGACCAACCGACTAAGACGCTGCAATTGGAACAAGCTAAATAAATCTTGTAACAAACATAAATATAGAACACAAATTACACGAATTACACAAATCAAGTTTGTGTAATTTGCATAGTTTGTGTTCTACTTTTTAAATTGACTTATGCCGCCCAAAAACAAAACTGCTTTACGCCGAAAATCGCTTTCCCGTCGCTCTTCTACTCGTGGTAAGAGGAAGGCGAAAGCTCGTACCATGCCTGTATGGTTGCGCAATTTTTTGGCGATGTGCATCATTCTTGTTTTCTCTGGCGGATTCTATTGGTTTTTTATCCGTCCCTATGCTTATCGTTGGAAACCATGTTACGGACAGAAAGAATATGGGGTTTGTATGCCTTGTAATTATGATGTACATGGCATTGATATTTCCCACTATCAAGGAAATATTGATTGGGAAAGACTAGTCTATAGTAAAGAAACCAAATTCCCCATTCATTTTGTCTTCATGAAAGCCACAGAGGGCGGCGATCATGGAGATGATACTTTTATGCAAAATTTTGAGAAGGCCCGGCAGTATGGATTTATCCGCGGAGCCTACCATTATTTTCTTCCTACAACAGATGCGCACAAGCAAGCTGACTATTTTATTCGTACAGCCCAATTAGCCAAAGGTGATTTGCCTCCGGTACTGGATGTGGAAACGACTGGCAAAAAGTCTCCACAGGAATTGAAAACTTCCGTTAAGACTTGGTTGGATAGGGTAGAGGCGCATTACGGTGTGAAGCCGATTCTTTATACTTCTTATAAGTTTAAAATGCGCTATCTCAATGATTCTATTTTTAATACATATCCTTATTGGATTGCCCATTATTATGTGGATTCTGTAAAGTATGAGGGCAAATGGAACTTCTGGCAACATACCGATGTGGGGGTTGTGCCCGGCATTGAAAAAGAAGTAGATTTGAATGTATTCAATGGCACATTTGAAGAACTACAAAAACTCACGTTACAGAATTAATGATAGAGGCTTTGAAGGATGAATAGAGCGATTGCCTTTTATTTCTTGAATTTTACGACGGCCCAACGGTTCTTTTCTTTGTGATGGATGAAATGCAACCCGTTACGTTCGGCCTCGGCTTGTATGGCAGGTATGTCGTCCACATAGAAACCGCTCATCAGAAGTTCTGCCTCGGAATTCATGCGGGCGATATAATGCTTCATGTCATTCAATAGGATATTCCGGTTGATATTGGCAATAACTACATCGAACGGACCTTGATCTGCCAATGAAGAGGCATCTCCCTGAAATACGGTTATATTGTCGACATAGTTTAGTGCTATGTTTTCAAGAGAATTGCGTACGCACCATTCGTCTATATCAATGGCTGTGCAAGGCGTGGCGCCACGCATACGTGCCAATATGGCAAGGATGGAGGTACCACATCCCATATCAAGCAAAGACTTTCCCTGAAGATTACTATCCAGTAGCTCATTGATGATGAGACTGGTGGTTTCATGATGTCCTGTTCCAAATGCCATTTGAGGATTGATGACAATATCATACTCAGCTTTTGGAACATCCCGGTGGAAAGTACTATGAATAATGCAACGGTCACCTATGATGATAGGTTGAAAGAAATTTTTCTCCCATTCTTCATTCCAATCTTTATCTTCGGCGTCTTGGTAGCTGTATTCGATTTGCGTATTGGGCAGGGGAAACTCTGCAAGGGCTTCTTTGAGACTTTCCTCATTGAAAAGCTGTTTTTGGATATAGGCGGCAATACCGTCAGTTTGTTCAATAAAACTTTCGAAACCTACTTCACCTAATACAGCAGAAAGTACGTCGTTGACAGTCTCTGTACAAGGAGTGGTACGGAATACAAATTCTAGATATTTCATTGGAATATGATTGTTTGTTAAATGCAGTAGTTGGCCTAGGTGGCAAACCTAATTCTGCGTATATTTGTTTATTAGTTGCAAAGGTAGTGCAAAGAACGAACAGAATAAAATGAACTTGCTCATTTTTTATACCAGAGACGACCTATCATAATTTGAACTCGGTCATTTAGGGAATTCCCTATAAATCTTTCGGGAAAATCTGCTGTACGGGGTAAATCCTACTGTTATCTTTGTGATGTGAAAAAGTATTTAGTTGTAAACCAATAAACCAAACAGATATGAAAAAGATTGTTTTTTTATCGCTTTTTGCTTTGAGTCTCCCCTGGGCGCTTGCAGCACAGAGTGTAGATGACGACCTTTACTACGTGCCTTCCAAAAAGAAGGAAGAAACACGGCAGACGCAAAAGACGCCTGTGGTTAAAGAAGAAATAGTAGTAAAGACCAATACCCCGACTTCTGTTTACAGTGCGCCGGGCAACACAACCATAGTTGTGAAAGATCGTAAAGGAAAGACTCGTGATATAGACGAGTATAACCGACGTTATGACGCTGAAGATTATAACTTCTCACAAGAGAATGATACTCTTTACGTCGATGAAAAAGAGTATAACGGTTTGAATGGAAAATGGGCAAACGGAGAATTTGAAGGTTCACAAGATGACTATGAATATGCTACCCGTATTATCCGTTTCCGTAACCCGCGTTATGCCATCAGTGTCAGTAGCCCACTTTACTGGGATGTAGTCTATGGCTTGAACTCTTGG
This sequence comes from uncultured Bacteroides sp., assembly GCA_945607605.1. GTDB lineage: Bacteria > Bacteroidota > Bacteroidia > Bacteroidales > Bacteroidaceae > Bacteroides. Next base: position 74,192 of record CALYZE010000003.1, on the reverse strand, counting down.
GATTGGAATGTATACTCCGATGGCTTGTATGCTTACGCATTCCCTACCTTTAGCAACCGTTTGTGGTGGGATTGGCGCTATAACTCCTATGGCTGGGGTGGCTATCCTTACTCTGGCTGGGGCTGGAACAATTGGTATGGCTCAAATTGGGGATACAACTGGGGCTGGGGAGGCTGGTACGGCGGTGGTTGGTACGGCGGCGGCTGGTGGGGACACCATCATCACCATCATTCCGGATATTATCCTGGTGGAGGTCACTGGGGTGGCGGATATTGGGATAGAGGCAGTGCTTATACCAATCGTCGTTCTTCCGGTCCGTCCTATTCTAACAGGAATAGTAGCGGTACTACTCGTCGCTCTTCAGGTGTTGTAAATGGTGGCCAAACGGTACGTCGTAGTACAGCAGAAGGTGGTCAAGGAAATTCCGGACAGGTAAGACGGAGTGCATCAAACGGAGCCCGTCGTGTGGTTGGTACGCGTTCTTCTTCTACAACAGATCGTACGGGTGTTTCAAATCGTACAGATGCATCCTCTAGCCGCCGTTCGACCTATACTCGTCCGAGCAGTACTCGTAGCAGCTCATCTAATAGTAATATAGAAGGAACACGTCGTTCTGTAGGTTCATCTACCTCTGCAGGAAGTCCGTCTCGCGGAACTACCAGCTATAGTAGAGGCTCCTCTAATACGCGTAGCAATGCTAATGATAATAGTACCAGACGTTCTTACAATAATAATACGCGCTCTAATGATAACAGTAGTCGTTCTTCTTCTAGTTACTCTTCGGGTAGTAGCTCACGCTCTTCCGGTGGTAGTTACTCTAGTGGTGGAGGTGGTTCCAGCCGTTCTAGTAGCGGTAGTAGTGGTTCCAGCAGAAGAAGATAAGATGTTGCACTTAAATTGAAGAACGAATTATGAAAAAGAAAATTGTAATGATAGCCCTCGCTACGCTTGCCACTGCAAGCGTAGGGGCACAATCGGCATACGATGCCACGCATCTTGCGAATCGTGATTTAAACGGTACAGCTCGTTTTGTAGGTATGGGAGGTGCTATGGGAGCCTTGGGAGGCGATATTTCAACAATAGGTACAAATCCGGCAGGTATAGGTGTGTATAGAAGTAATGATGCTATGCTTACCTTGGGCTTCTCAAGCATAGGTACTGAAAGTAAGTATGACGGGAAAACCTTTAACTCTGATAAGAATCGTTGGAGTTTTGATAATGCAGGTTTCGTGGTTTCTACAAAGATTGGAAATCAAACGGCACTGCGTTATGTAAATTTCGGTTTTAACTATCAGAAGGCAAAGTCTTTCTATCGCACAACAATGATGGAAGGGCAATTAGCCTATTCTCAGACAGATTTGATGGCAAATCAAGCAAATATTATGTTCCAAAATGGATATGATCTTTGGCAAATGGGACAAGATAATATTAATCCGTATGATAACAATGGAGTTGGCTGGTTGGCTGCTTTGGGGTTTGATACAGGATTGATTGAGACGGATGATGATCCCAAGAATCCCTATTATAACTATGGAATTGAACCTTCTTCTAATTTTCGTTCTCAGGAAAGGGGAGGGATAGACCAATATGACTTTAATATAGCTTTTAATATTAGAGATCGTGTCTATTTGGGTTTCACCGTTGGAGCACACGATGTGAATTATAGAAAATCCTATTTTTATTCAGAAAAAGACAAAGGGAACGGTGATAACTATAATCTTAATAGTGAGAACCGCATTGAAGGAATTGGCTGGAATGCTAAATTAGGAATTATCTTCCGCCCTATTGAGGAATCACCTTTGCGTATTGGCTTAGCTATACATACTCCTATTTTCTATAGCTTGTCGTACAGTACGAGTGCTATTATGCAATCCAACTTATGGTTTACGAATGATGCAAATGAGGAATTCCAAGAGCATTTTGAGGCTGACACTTATTATGAATTGTATGACAAAGACATGAAGCGTGAGTTTGATTTACGTACTCCGTGGAAATACAATGTCAGTTTAGGATATACGGTAGGCACAGGTTTGGCATTAGGTGCAGAATATGAATATGAAGACTTTTCTTCAATGAAATTCCGTTATCCGGAAGGAGATGAGATGGGTTTCGAAACGCAACAAGTGAAGCAGACGAGTAAGGGAGTTCATACTTTCCGTGTCGGTGCTGAGTATAAAGTAGATCCTCAGTTTGCCCTCCGTTTAGGATACAATCATTCTTCTGCTGCTTATAATGAGGATGCTGTGAAGGTGCTTTCTTACAACTCTATTAACACCGATACAGACTTTGCCAATGCCAAATCATTGAGTAATTATACATTAGGTATCGGATACAGAGGTTCACAATTTTATGCTGATTTAGCTTATAAGTATTCAACTCAGAAAGCTGATTTTTATCCTTTTGCATTTTCTGATGATCGTCCGGCTGTGACGAAGATCACGAACACGCGTAGTCAGGTGCTTCTTACTTTAGGCTTACGCTTTTGATTAGAAACTGTTATTGCAAATAACTTTTTATTGAAAATACCTTAGGGTATGAGAATGATCTCCGAAGTTGCCTGGCAATTTCGGAGATTTTCTTTGTACGGTTAGGTGTTAATGTTAATGAACCGTATTCTTCTTACATTCTATGATAGAATGTCTCAGTCGTATACTGAGACTATTTGCTTTTAAATCGTAGTAACTGAAAGCTAGCAAGAGGAGACAAAAAAAGGTGTGTCACTTGTGACACACCTTTGATATATTCAGAAATAAAATTATTTCTTGAAATAACGGTTGTACAGACCTTCAAAGCCTTTACCATGACGAGCTTCGTCTTTAGCCATTTCATGAACTGTATCATGGATAGCGTCCAGATTTAAAGCCTTTGCACGGGTAGCAATGCGCTTTTTGTCTTCGCATGCGCCACATTCAGCATTCATTCTCTTTTCAAGGTTTGTCTTAGTATCCCATACGCAGTCACCCAATAGTTCTGCAAATCTAGAAGCGTGCTCTGCTTCTTCCCAAGCAAAACGCTTGAAAGCTTCAGCAACTTCAGGATAGCCTTCACGATCGGCTTGACGGCTCATAGCCAAGTACATACCAACTTCTGTACATTCACCCATGAAGTGATTGTTCAGGTCTTTAATCATTTCATCATCACAACCTTTGGCTACGCCGATAACGTGTTCGTCAGCAAATACCAACGGACCATCAGCTGTTGCTTCTTCAACTTCAACGAACTTGCTAGCAGGAGCTTTACACAAAGGACATTTCTCAGGAGCTGCGTCTCCTTCATAAACGTAACCGCAGACAGTACATCTAAATTTTTTCATTTTCTCAAAAAATTGTTGAATTAGTTATTCTTTATTTTACTTTAAAGTAGTATCTTCTATACAGTATTTACAAATCCCTTTATAATAGTAGTGAACTTCTTGTATATCGTGTCCGTCCAAATCCATGTCTTCCACAACCTTAATGTTGGCATTACATTGTAAGTCGAAAATTTTGTTACAATGTTTACACAAAAGATGGGCATGTAGGCTAGTGTCTGCATCAAAGCATGTGTTTCGCTCATCAATCGTCAAGGTCTGTGCTGCACCTTGTTCGCTTAATAATTTCAAAGTGTTATAGACTGTTGTCTTTGCCAGGGTGGGAATAGAAGGAGACAATGCCGTATAAATTTCATCCACTGTGGGATGCGTTGAATGCTCCATCAAATATTTCATAATAGCTATACGCTGTACTGAAGGTTTAATATGATGATTTTGCAGTCGTTTTACTACATCCATGTTGTCGAAGTTCAAACTTGTAATAATTACATTTTTAATTCATTTGCAAAGTTAATTACTTCTTTGAGTTTTCCAAAGAAAAATGTAAGAAAATGGTTTGTTTGTCAAAAAGGTTTTACTGAGCAATTTGACGATTGAGTTTGTTCTTTTTTATACCTATATAACATCCATCCAGAGAGTGTTGTTTCTTCCAATAATCAGGAAGGTTGCTAATTTTTTAATGTACCGTAAAGTGAATCCGTTGATTATTTTGTGTTTGTAGAGAAATTGCTGTATTTTTGTCTCCGAATAAATAATAACGTCCTTATGAATTATGGATATGTAAAAGTTGCGGCGGCTGTGCCTCGCATGAAGGTGGCGGACTGTAAGTTCAATGCTTCAGAAATAGAAAAAGAAATTATCATTGCCGGAGGAAAAGGGGTACAAATCATTGCTTTCCCGGAATTGTGCATGACCGGATATACATGCGGAGACCTTTTTGCGCAACAAATTCTGCTGGAAGAGGCGGAGATGGGATTGATACAGATATTAAATAATACGCGGCAATTGGATATTATCTCTATTTTGGGCATGCCTCTTGCTTTAAATGGGACATTGTTGAACACAGCAGTGGTTATTCAGAAAGGTAAAGTGCTGGGTATAATTCCTAAAACTTATCTACCTAATTACAAAGAATTTTACGAGAAGCGTTGGTTTACTTCTGCCTGCCAAGTTTCTGAAACCAACATACGACTTTGTGGACAACTTATTCCGATGGGCACAAATTTACTATTCGATACTGCCAACACTACCTTTGGGGTTGAAATATGCGAGGATTTGTGGGCACCTATCCCTCCAAGTTCTACTTTAGCACTGCAGGGTGCTGAGATTTTATTCAATCTTTCGGCAGACAATGAGGTGATTGGTAAACATACTTATCTACGTTCTCTCATTAGTCAGCAATCGGCACGTTGCATGGCAGGTTATGTATTCAGTTCCTGTGGTTTTGGAGAATCTACTACCGATGTCGTATTTGCAGGAAACGGTTTGATTTATGAGAATGGTAACCTGCTTGCTGAAAGTAAACGATTCTCGTTTGAAGAGCAAGTGGTAATCAGTGAGATTGATGTTGAATTTCTACGCACAGAACGCCGGGTAAATACGACCTTTGCCGCTTGCCGGGCCTGCTGCGCTCCGGAATCTCCGGTACACATATGTACAGAATATGTCAAAAATAAGGAGTTAAATCTGACACGTATCTTCCCTCCTCATCCCTTTGTTCCGCAAGGGACGGCATTGAATGAACGCTGTGAAGAAATTTTCTCTATACAGGTATCAGGACTTGCTCAACGGCTGTTGCATACTAGTGCGAAGAGTGCGGTTATTGGAATTTCCGGAGGATTAGATTCCACTTTGGCTCTGTTGGTGTGTGTGAAGACCTTTGATAAATTGGGTTGGTCTCGTAAAGATATTATCGGAGTAACGATGCCGGGCTTCGGAACCACCAATCGTACCTATGCCAATGCGATGGATTTGATGAATTCTCTGGGCATCACTATACGAGAAATTAGTATCAGAGAAGCTTGCATCCAGCACTTTAAGGATATCGATCATGACATCAATGTACATGACGTGGTTTATGAGAATTCACAGGCCCGGGAACGCACACAAATTCTGATGGACATTGCTAATCAGACGTGGGGAATGGTTATTGGTACGGGTGATCTTTCAGAACTTGCATTAGGGTGGGCTACGTACAATGGAGATCATATGTCTATGTACAGTGTGAACGGAAGTGTACCTAAAACGTTAGTAACATACTTGGTGAAATGGGTGGCGGAAAATGAGATGGATGAGGCTTCCCGTACTACGTTGTTCGATATTGTAGATACTCCTATTAGTCCGGAATTGATTCCGGCAGATGAGAACGGCAATATCCGGCAAATTACGGAAGATTTGGTGGGTCCTTATGAACTTCATGATTTTTTCCTCTATTATTTCCTTCGTTGCGGTTTCCGTCCTTCTAAAATATTCTTCTTGGCAACACGTTCTTTCAAAACTGTTTATGATGAAGAGACTATAAAAAAATGGTTGCAAACTTTCTTCCGTCGTTTCTTTAGCCAGCAATTTAAACGCTCTTGTTTACCCGATGGTCCGAAGGTAGGAAGTATTTCTATTAGCCCACGCGGTGACTGGCGGATGCCGAGTGATGCGTCTTCGGAGATGTGGCTGAGGGAGATTGAAGAGCTTTGATTCTTCTCCCCGTGTTTTGAGAGGGGAGATGCTCTCCTGAAAGGGCTACAAGTAGGGGTGTAGGTAATGTGAGTTCGATATGTTTCTTTGAGTCGTGTTTTCAGGCTTTGGAACCATCTGTTTCAACTAATGAAACACTTTATTTCAAGCAAGTGAATGATTTGTTTCAATATAGAGAATAAACTGTTTTTCTAGTCTAGAACAGAGTGTTCCATACTATGAACTTAACGTATGAACTTATCATCTGCAGTCTAAAAGAACAGTTTAGTCCTTATAATAGTGTTTGTAGATCTTTTTGTATTCTTTCCCCTTTTTGAAAGATTCCAGCCAAGTATTAAGACTGTCTAATAAAATAGGAGATTGTTTGCTTACCGCCCATGAGTAAAATTGCGTAAAGCTGATAGCCGTATTTATGTCGATTTGTGGAAGGTCTTTTGCTGCAGCACGTGCAATGCTTTCATCACATACCGCATAATCAATATCTCCATGAGCAACTAACGAGATTAACTGTTCCGAACCGTATTTTTCTATTTCCTGTATGTAAATGGTATCACCAATTTCGTTGCCAAGATTGTGGATGCGGAGAATAGAAGGAGAGTCTTTTACAATATGAAGCGTTTTTCCTGCCAGATCTAGCTGACTTTTGATGAATAAGGAGTCGGTCTCAGATTGTGCTTTACGTTGAACTAACACTTGTTTGTTCAATGCGATAGGTGTGGTAAGTAGCAAAGAATCTTTCCATTCACTCGTGGCAAGAATCCCATAGGCTATTACGTCATATTTGCCGTCACTTAATCCCTCCAACCGCTTGTCGAAACCCATTTCGGGTGCAAGGGCGACTTTCAATTTGTGATCACGCGCAAAGGCTTCAATCAGTTCATAATGAAATCCAGACAAAGTATCACCTTCTACATAGAAGCTGATGGCATTGTACTCTGTTGCAACATGAATAACACCTTCGGCTGCTATTGCAGCGTAGTCTCGGGGTTGTCCTTTGGGTTTCTCTTTTTTTTCAAATATAAAGGTGGCAAAAAAAGCAGCGACCAGCCCTAAGAGGATATATTTAAGTAACTTGATTTTTTTCATATTCGGATGAATTAATCATAGAAGTTCCATGAAATTCCAATCTTAAATAATCGCGGATTAATGGGGTAGTGGGGTACCAGGAAGTAGTTGGGTTTCCCCATCCCGGCATTGACGTGATACATCATAGCAAAGATACGTGTCCGCTTCAGATGCAGGTTGGCATACACATTTACAATGGGATAACCGCCAATTTCTACTTGATCGTCCGTTGGTTGTAAGTGAAATTGCTGAATAGCAGGTGTATAAGCAGGGGCATTATATTTCGTGAAATATCTCACGTCTGCACCCAATTGTACGGTTAATACTTTCTTCGCCAACTTTGCCAATATGTAAAAATTATGGTAAAGTGAAAGTTGTGGAAGCGGTAACACGGTAGCGTCACTTGTCTTTTGCCAGGTGACTTCATTGTCTAAATGCAAAATGCCTAGGCGGAAATTCTGTGCCAGCGTAGCAGAAAGTACTTGGATATTTCCTCCATTTTGCTCCGGCATAGCACTTGGATTAAAATAAGTATAGTTTTTGATGTTCTCCATCCCCGCACGTAAGTTGGTACCCCAACGAGAAATGTTCAATTCAGCTTCCGCACGGGTACGGAATTCTTTATCCATGTTGTCATTGTCCCATCTATAGTGATTAGAGTGGTAATGGCGCATGTAGAATGAAGGCAGTGTATTGCTGACGAAACCACGGGCATAGAAATTTATCGTGTCTTTGCCAAGACGAAGATTTAAGTCTAAGTTCGCATTTACTCGGAATTGTCCAATGGCTTTATCAAGCAATCCCACTTCACCGTTTACGTTATAGTGCAGTAATTTGCCTTCCCGTTTAGCCAATTCACCACCGAGAAATACTTCCTGTTCTGTATAACGAATACGGCGCATATCCGAAGTGGTGTCAGTATTCATTAAATCGTATCTACTGAATTTATGAGAGAGGTAAGCTGTTAATCCTGCTTTGGCATATTTATTGAATCCTTCTAATAAAGCAATTCCGAAAACGTTTTTTACACTGAATGCAGTAGTAGAGTCGTTGCTATGGCCTTTATAAAGAAAGTAGTCAGGATAAAAATCCTGAGGTTCATTGTTTGATCGGAAGTTATGTCTAGATCGCTCTACCTTAATGGTATGTATGAAGCTGGTGACGGGTACGAATTCTTCTGTTAGAATTGTGTCTTTGCTAGCAAGAGAGGTGCTGTCGTTTGCTGATGTTCTTGCTTGCTCCTTCTTCTCTTCTATTTTGGTGATTTCCCGGTTAAAGCCCAAGCGATAACGTTGTGTCAGATAGATGTAAAAATTTTTGTTGCGATTTGAAGTCTGTTCCAGTTTAACAGGTATATTGGTCGATTCGTATTCTTTTTTCCCTTCCGACATGTTTTCCGGATGAGTGATATATTGGTCGTCTGTTATACCACCATTTTCATTCATTTTCATGAAAAAGTTGTTGTAAACGGCTTGCATCTGATATTTTTCACCGATGTAGCTGGTAAAAAGTCCAGCATTAAAATAAGAAGTTGATTGGTTGGCATAATAGCCTCGTCCATATAAATAATCGATATTGAAGCCGAAGGCCAATCTCTTGTTGGCATTTACTGAAAAGTAAGATTTAAAACGTTCTTCACCATTTACTTTGTTTCCTGCCTTATAGTAAGTGAGGTTCGTATAAGGAATATTACTGTTAGTAAACTTAACCTCGTCTGGGCGTACAAAGAAACTGGAAAAAGGTTCCATAAAGAGGGTAGGTTCGTCATTTCGTCTATCAAAGAAGACACGAGAGAGTCGCGGAGAACCTAAATTGCCCAAGTAGTTATAGTGTCCATACATGCCTTCCACTAGATTTGTGTTCTGGAAATTGAGGTTAATCGTATCGGCAGGCATCATAGTACGGTTACCCAATGTCTCACTCAAGCGCCACATGTATAGTTTGGGGGGAAGACTTTGAATCTCAGTGTTGGTACTATCTTCCAGGTTGTCAGGTTGAGTGTTGGGGTCAATTTGATTGCCAAACTGATCCCGATTGTTAGTAGGATTCATTGAGTTAAGGGTACGCTGTGCCCGTGCGCCCAATATTCCTATAACGGATAAGAGTATATATGTCAGTACAAGTCGTCTCATAATTAGGCGCAAAGATACAATAAAAAATTATTTGCTTACCGAATCCTGTTTTTTTTGCATCTTTTAAAAGGGTTTGGCGATTTGTTTCTCAAGAGACCTACGTGATGCGGCTCATATCTACCGTAGAACACAATTGAATAGAGAGAATGCTGATGGGTATACAGAAACCTGTAATGTATGGATAAAAAACGGATGATGTATTGTAAAAGATACATCATCCGTTTATGGTGTACGCATTGTCTGTTAACATGAACAGGCGATGCGATTTTTATGCCTCTTTTATTAATTCCATTCCTTTCTTGATAGCCTCTTCATTCATCGGTATCAAGTGGTGATGACGTTCAGGTAACGTTTTTTTCAGACCTTTGAGCACACTGTTTAGTGTCACCATTGGTTTTAGTTTCAACAATCCACCCAATACGATCATATTGAATGCTTTGGCGTTGTTCATTTCGTTCGCTGCATCCATAGCGTCAATGCGATAGATTTTGATGTCTTTGCGTGTAGGTGGATGGATGATGCCGTAACCGTCATAGATTAGTACACCACCAGCCTTAACTTTGCTTTCAAATTTTTCTAATGATGGTTGGTTTAAGATGATGGCAGCATCGAATGTACTGAGGATGGGTGAAGATACCTTTTCATCACTCACGATAACGGTGACATTAGCCGTACCACCCCGTTGTTCCGGTCCGTAAGCCGGCATCCAAGTAACCTCTTTACCTTCCATTAATCCGGAGTATGCCAAAATCTTTCCCATGGACAGTACACCCTGTCCACCGAAGCCTGCTATAATGATCTCTTCTTTCATTGTTCTTCTGTCTTTAGCATGTTTATTTATCTTTCAAGTCGCCCAATGGATAGTATGGGAACATGTGCTCTACCATCCAAGTGTTTGATTTTTCAGGAGACAACTTCCAACCGGAATTGCAAGTGGAAACAATTTCTACGAGGTTGGAACCTTTCCCGGCCATTGAGTTCTCGAATGCCTTGCGGATTGCTTTTTTTGCCTTGCGGATGGCAGGGACGGTCTGTACACTCTGACGAGTAACATAAGCTGTGCCTTCCAGTTGAGCAGCAATATCAGCCATCTTTAACGGATGACCATGCAACTTCACATCGCGTCCATAGGGACTGGTAGAGGTTTGCATGCCAACCAAGGTTGTAGGAGCCATTTGTCCACCCGTCATACCATAAATGGCATTATTGATGAAGATGATAGTGATGTTGTCACCACGGTTTAAGGCATGGATAGTCTCTGCTGTGCCAATGCAAGCCAAGTCACCGTCGCCTTGGTAAGTAAATACCAGACGGTCTGGCCAGAGGCGTTTGATGGCGGTGGCAAGTGCGGGTGCACGGCCATGGGCCGCTTCTTGCCAGTCAATATCTATATAGTTGTAGATAAAGACAGCACACCCTACAGGAGAGATGCCCACAGTTTTGTCTTCCATTCCCATTTCTTCAATTACCTCCGCTACTAATTTGTGAACCACACCGTGGCTACATCCCGGGCAGTAGTGCATGGGATTATCGTTCATCAGAGTTGGTTTCTTTGCAACCAAATTCTCAGGTTTGATAATATCTTCTTTGATCATAATCTTTTCTCCTTATCTGTTGGTGAATCGTATAAAGAACTCCATTAACTTGACAAATATTGCTGCGCCACAGACGTAGATAAACAATTTGAAGTCATCTTTCGCTACAAAATAGACAATGATAGATGCCAAAGCAAGTATCATAAAAAGGATGTTCAGTACGCTTCTTATTTTATCAGGATTCATCGTTTTATTTACGATTTAATTATTTACGATTTACAATTGAAGAATGTTTCGATTTACCAAAAGAGTTATTCAAATCGTAAATCGTACATCGTCAAATCGTATATCAGATTATTTTTTCTTTCAGAGCTGTTACAATTTCGTCCGGATCGGGTACGATACCACCTAAACGACCGAAATGTTCTACTTTTATTTTACCGTTGACGGCAAGACGTACATCTTCAATCATCTGTCCGGCATTCAATTCAGTAACGAGCATACCTTTCACCTTGTCTGCATAAGCAGCAATGGCTTTGGTTGGGAACGGCCACAGTGTGATGGGGCGGAGCATACCTACCTTGATACCTTCTTCACGTGCTAATTCCATAGCCTTTTGTCCGATGCGTGCCATAGAGCCGAAAGCTACGATCAAATATTCGGCATCCTCGCAAAGAATCTCTTCGAAACGTACTTCGTTTTCTTCAATCTCTTTGAATTTGGCTTGGAAACGAATGTTATTCTTTTCCATTTCTTCGGGCTTCAACTCAAGAGAAGTAATGACGTTAGGTTTACGACCATTAGTTCGGCCAGTAGTGGCCCAAGGGCATTGTTCTATAAGCTCTGCGTCCGTGCGGCGTGATCTCTGGGCGGGGAGAACTACTTTTTCCATCATCTGTCCGATAACGCCATCGGCAAGAATAATAGCTGGATTACGATACTTGAAGGAGAGGTCAAACGCCAATCCTACAAAGTCTGCCATTTCCTGCACAGAAGCTGGAGCAAGAGCAATTAGGCGATAATCACCGTGTCCCCCACCTTTTACTGTCTGGAAGTAGTCTGCTTGGCTCGGTTGAATAGTTCCTAATCCAGGACCACCACGCATCACGTTTACAATCAGGCATGGTAACTCGGCACCGGCTAAGTAGGAGATACCTTCTTGCTTTAAACTGATACCGGGGCTGGAGGAGGAGGTCATTACCATTTTGCCACTTCCGGCACCACCGTATACCATATTAATAGCTGCCACTTCACTCTCTGCCTGTAGCACTACCATACCAGTGGTCTCCCATGGCTTCAGTTCGGCAAGAGTTTCCAAGACCTCTGATTGGGGGGTAATAGGATAACCGAAGTAACCATCCACGCCATAACGAATAGCTGCGTGGGCAATAGCTTCGTTTCCTTTCATTAATACAACTTCTTCTGCCATATTCTTTTAATTTTATTCAACTTTTACTTTATATACGGTAATACATCCGTCGGGGCATACAATTGCGCAGGATGAACATCCGTTACATGTGTTCTCTACTATTTGTAGCGAGTAATTATATCCTTTCATATTCACCTCTTTGGCGAGGGACAAAATGTTGAGCGGACAAGCTACCACGCATAGGTTGCATCCCTTGCAACGCTCGGTGTCTACTACGATTGCTCCTTTGATTTTTGCCATAATTTACGTTCTTTATTTATTGATTGTACATATCCTTGTTGAAAAAATTCAGGATGTCCATCGCCATTCGATAAGCATGTTGGGCAGGACTTTCAGGATTGAGGTCAATGGCATATTGGTAGTTATTTAATGCTAACTGCCAATTGCCCAGCTTCCGGTAAGCATTTCCTCGCAGATAGTAAACCTCATCCATGTCGGGGAGATCGGTTTGTAGTATTTGGTCAAGCTTTTGGATAGCTTCTTCCACACTTCCCTGATTGATAAGCTCTTTTATGGTATTAAGTTGCTCCATATCATTCTGAGTTCCGGGTTATTGAGCTACAAAGATAGTTTTTATTTGAAGACAACACCTATCTTCTCTGTGAAAAATAAGAAAAATGAGCAAAGAAAAAGCCCGAAGTCCTAAGATATTCTATCAGAATGTCAGGGCTTCGGGCTGATACTATAATAAATGTGGTTGTGTTACTTTACAAGATTCCCGTTTATATAGAGATTTTTGAACGAAACGTCTTTTGCTCCTTTTATGTCATTTCCGTCTTTTGAAACGTTGTTGAAGTGAGAGTCTTCTACGCTGATATTGGATACATGTTCATCGTCATCCAAGCCGATGATAAGTACGCCAAGTTTACTTTTTTCGCAGGTCACATTTTTCAAATGTACATTGCGCACAATGGGAGGGAAGCTGCGGTCACAGTTTTCTTTGTTTTCGTATTGAAGATTGATACGTAGCACAGCTTCGCGGCATTGACCTACGGTGACGTTGCGCACAAACACGTTCTCTATGATTCCGCCACGGCAACTACTGGTCTTGATGCGGATGACACGGTCTAGGTCCGGGCTATCCATTTTGCAGTTTTCTACATATAAATTGCGGTATCCACCCGAAATCTCACTGCCAATGACTACACCTCCATGGCCTTTCTTCATGAAGCAGTTGCGTACAATGATATTTTCGCTAGGGACGTTCCATTTGCGACCATCGGCATTACGGCCAGATTTGATGGCGATGCAGTCATCACCGGTATCAAAGGTGCAATTTTCAATCAGCACATTCTTACAAGATTCAGGGTCGCATCCATCTCCGTTGGGTCCCCGATTGAATACCTTAACACCACGTACAATAAGGCTTTCACAAAAGAGGGGGTGAATGACCCAAAATGGGGAATTCAAAAGAGTGACATCTTCTATCAAGACCGTATTGCAGGAGTAAAGATTGATAAGTTGAGGACGCAGACCGTCTTCAGGCTTCATTACACGTTTGTAAATAGGAGTAGAGGTTTCACCATACATGAGTAGGCGCTCACGTCCTCCATTGCGTTGGGCTACCATACCTTCTTTCCAGCCGTAACGAGGAGCGCCACACATAGGCCACCAGGTTTCATTGGAGCCTTGTCCGTCTATGGTACCTTTACCTGTTATTGCAATATTGGTTTCACCATAAGCATAAATGAGTGGACGGGCGTTATAACAATCGAGTCCTTCCCAACGAGTAATAACTCCGGGGAAATAAAGACTTTGGTCGGTGGAAAATTTCAAGACGGCACCTTCTTCTACATGAAAGTTTACATGACTCTTTAAAGTAATGGGACCTGTGTAAAAAGTTCCTCTCGGTATAACAACTGTGCCACCACCATTGAGGCTGCAAGTAATGATTGCTTGGTTGATTTCTTCGTGACAAGGGTTGTCTGGTGTATTGGGCTTTGCCCCAAAATCAGTAATAAGATACTTACGTTTGGGGAATGAGGTTTTCTTGATTTGTTTTTCGATTTTGGTGCTTTCTTTAAAAGCTTTGTCAAAGTCTATCGGGTTGGCACTAGCCATGGCAACCGATAAAAGCAAGGAAAGAACTCCTAATACTCTTTTCATGTATTCTTTTATTTTTAGTGGTTATTAGATATCAGCCACAAAAATACGGAAAGACTTCTATTTGCAAGGATAAGTATTTGACCGAAAAGGTGTAATATTTGATTGGATTGGGTAAGAGAGACTGATAAAAATAAAAAGAAGTTATTCAAATGTAAGTATTCAGGCAGGGATTGTACTGTAAATCAGAGAAAACTAAGTTTTACCGCATTTCTTAGTGCAATCCCTGTCCGAAAGATTAGTCTTTTTTCTGAAGCGGAATTTTATCTATTCTTTTTTGGTGGCGTCCGCCTTCAAATGGTGTCTTGAAGAATTCAGTCATAATCATATCCGCTTCTTCAGTGCTGATAAATCGTCCCGGCATGGCAAGCACATTAGCATCATTGTGCTGACGTGCTAAGTGTGCAATTTCCGCCTTCCAGCATAAGGCAGCACGAATGCCTTGATGTTTATTCAACGTCATACTGATGCCCTCACCACTTCCGCAAATTGCAATTCCCGGATAGAATTCACCGGATTCTACGGCCTCGGCAAGAGCATGGGCAAAGTCAGGATAATCGCAACTTTCAGTAGAGTAGGTGCCAAAATCTTTGTATGCCCAACCTTTGGCTTCTAACCAACTACGAACATGTTCTTTCAATTCGAATCCTGCATGGTCGGAACAGATCCCAATAGTTTTCATTATATCTACGATTTTATGATTGGTATATGATAGCATAAATGGAGTTGCTTTCATAACAAAACAACTCCATTTCTTATTTTAAAGCATGGCTTTTACTTGTTTATATACATTCTCTGCTGTAAAGCCTAATTTCTCATCTAACACTTTGTAGGGTGCGGAGAAACCGAAGGATTCTAATCCCCAAACTTTACCATTGGCGCCTGTCAAACCTTCTAAGGTAACGGGTAATCCAGCTGTCAGACCGAATACTTTAGCGCAACAAGGGAGAATACTCTCTTGATATCCGGGGGCTTGACTACGGAATAAACCTTCGGATGGAGCAGAAACGATACGCACCTTGATACCATCTTTACGCAATAACTCCGTACCGGCTACCAATGTAGCTACTTCAGAACCGGAAGCAACAAGAATGATATCTGGATTTTCGTCAGAATCGGCAACAATGTATGCTCCTTTAGCGGCTTGTTCGTAATTGTTGCCTATAGGTAGGTTCTTAATATCTTGGCGAGAGAAAATCAAAGCTGTAGGTGTAGCTACATTTTCCATGGCAAGCTTCCACGCTACAGTTGTTTCTTCTGCATCTGCCGGACGGAGTACCAACATGGAGTTGTGTCCTTTATGATTTTTAAGTTTCTCCATCAAACGGATTTGTGCTTCTTGTTCTACCGGTTCATGGGTAGGACCATCTTCACCTACACGGAATGCATCGTGCGTCCAGATGAACTTTACAGGCACTTCCATGAGGGCTGCCATGCGTACGGCTGGTTTCATGTAGTCGGAGAATACGAAGAATGTACCACACGCGGGGATTACACCACCGTGTAGAGCCATACCGATACAGCAGCAAGCCATGGTTAGTTCGGAAACTCCTGCTTGGAAGAATGCGCCACTGAAATCACCTTTTTTGAAAGCGTGAGTTTTCTTTAAGAAACCATCGGTTTTATCAGAGTTAGACAAATCGGCAGAAGCTACCACCATATTCTCCACTTGTGTAGCAAGTGAACTTAGAACAGTAGCTGAAGCAGCACGAGTTGCTGCATTGGCTTTTTGTTCGATAGCAGTCCAATTCACTTCAGGGGCTTTGCCGGAGAAGAACAATTCCAACTTGGCAGCTTTTTCAGGATTTGCTTTTGCCCAAGCTGCTTTAGCGGCATACTTTTCGGCCATGATTTTCTTCAACTCGGTGGCACGCTTTGCATATAGTTCGC
Source organism: uncultured Bacteroides sp. (assembly GCA_945607605.1). Taxonomy (GTDB): domain Bacteria; phylum Bacteroidota; class Bacteroidia; order Bacteroidales; family Bacteroidaceae; genus Bacteroides. The sequence continues at coordinate 58,037 of CALYZE010000003.1, read as the reverse complement.
TCACTTCAGGGAAGATAAAAAATGGATTGGTAGGATCACCATTGAGGTTTTTAATCGTGTTGACGTAAGCGTCTCCCCCGAGAGGAGCACCGTGAGTTGCGCAATTGGCTTCGTAGCTGCTACCGTCTGCCTTACGTGCCCCTTTACCCATAACGGTGTGTCCGATAATCAAGGTAGGGCATTCTTTTTCTGCTTTGGCTTGGTTAAGTGCCACACGGATTGCATCAGGGTCGTTACCGTCAATTTTGATAACATTCCATCCCCATGCTTCATATTTTTTACCGGTATCTTCAATGGTTACATCTTTAGTCTCGGTAGAAAGTTGGATGTCGTTGGAATCATAGAACATGATGAGATTGTTCAAACCGAGTGCTCCGGCAATACGTCCGGCACCTTGCGAAATTTCTTCTTGAATACCACCGTCAGAAATATACGCGTAAATGGTTTCATTCATCACTTCTTCAAAACGCGCTTTCATAAATTTGGCAGCGATGGCTGCACCTACAGCGAATGTATGTCCTTGTCCTAATGGGCCTGAAGTGTTTTCAATGCCGCGCATGATGTCGCGCTCGGGATGTCCCGGAGTAGGACTTCCCCATTGACGAAATTCTTTCAGTTCATCTAACGTGAATTTGCCTGTCAATGCTAAAGTGGAATAGAGCATCGGTGACATGTGTCCCGGATCAAGGAAAAAACGGTCACGTCCTTCCCATGTAGGGTTTGTGGGGTCATATACAAGAAACTCGGAAAAGAGCACATTTATAAAATCTGCACCACCCATGGCACCGCCGGGATGTCCGGAATTGGCTTTCTCAACCATAGATGCCGCGAGAATGCGGATGTTATCCGCCGCGCGGTTCATTAGTTTGTTGTCGTTCATATTATTTATTATTAGTTTTGAGTACTACAAGTTATTAGCGGGCTGCTTGTTAATTTTAACAGGACAAAGATAACTCTTTATGTGTAATTATCAACATAGAGAGAGTGCCTTTTTATTAAGCATCCCGCCTGATTCTTATGAAAAATACAATAACTATTTTTAGCGGAATTACTGTAACTCAATAGTAACAATTGACTTGGGAGGTAGTTTTATCTTCAATTCTTCTTTATTTATTTTTACCTCTTTGAACGGAGCTAATTTTACATTATTAGGATTATCAAAAGAGTTATAATCAGTCAGATTGGAAGAAGTTAAAATTTCACCTACTGCTTTTCTTGCCTTTATATTAGGTAAATTTATAATGATCTCCTGTGCATTGTCGGCATCGATATTCGACATGGAAATATGAATTTTGCCGTCTTTGTTTTTGGAGGCTGTAGCACTTATCATTGGCACTTTGCGATGGTCACGCACATCCATGATTTTGCAGTCCAGATCGAGTGGGAGGTAAGTCGCGTCTTGATGCACTTTGTACATCTTAAATGCGTAATAAGTGGGAGTTAGTACAATACCTTTATCGTTGGTCAGAATCATGGATTGTAGTACATTCACAATCTGTGCGATATTTGCCATTTTCAGACGGTCTGTATATTTGTGGAAAATATCAAAGCTTAAGGAGGCTACGAAAGCATCACGCAACGTATTTTGTTGATAGAGATGTCCGTGTATGGTACCAGGCTCTTCATCCCACCATGTGCCCCATTCGTCAAGCATAAGAGCAATACGTTTGTTTTTATCGTATTCGTCCATAATGGTGCAATGCTTCTTGATGACATCTTCGATTTCTAAGCATTTACCCATTGTCCAATAATAATCGTCTTTGCTGAATTGAGTGGCTGAGCCTTTACTGCCGTTCCATCCGGTAACTGTATAGTAGTGGAGAGAAAGACCATGCATTCGACCACCTACACGATCCATCAACACTTTAGTCCAATTATAATCATAATCACTGGCGCCACTGGCAATCTTGAATAGAGAGTTTCCGTCATAATTGCGACAATAAGTAGAATAACGACGATAAAGGTCGGCATAATATTCAGGACGCATGCTTCCACCGCAGCCCCAGCTTTCATTGCCTACTCCGAGGTATTTTACGTTCCATGCTTGGTCGCGTCCATTTTTGCGACGAAGATTTGCCATGGGAGAATCTCCGTTAGAAGTCATATACTCTACCCATTTGGCTAGTTCTTCTACGGTACCGCTACCTACGTTTCCACTGATATATGGTTCACAACCCAACATCTCACAAAGATTGAGGAATTCGTGAGTACCGAAACTGTTGTCTTCGATAGTGCCTCCCCAATTATTGTTTACCATTTTAGGTCGGTCTGCTTTCGGCCCGATACCGTCCATCCAATGATACTCATCGGCAAAACAACCTCCTGGCCAGCGAAGGACAGGAATTTGCAGCTCTTTCAAAGCATTGAAAACATCGGTACGATAACCGTTCGTATTTGGAATGTTGGAGTTTTCTCCTACCCAAAGTCCTCCATAGATGCAGGTGCCAAGATGTTCGGCAAACTGACCGTATATCTCCTTGGGAATTATCTGTGTACCTTGGTCGGCGTGAACAGTGATTGTTGCGCTTGTTTGTGCTGACAAAGATACGGAAGCAGCCAAAAGGACACTGCTGAAAAGAAGTTTGTTTCTCATAATGGTTATTAATTATATGATGTTTGTAATGTAGTAGAGATCATAGTTACTCCGATCAGTTAGAGGAAATCCATTGTTCAGAGTTCTGAGTAGAGAAAGAGGGATCAGGATATAATAGAGATAATTTTCTGTCATGCTGAATTTGTCGAGGAATTTACTCTTGCTAATGGAAGAGTGACACTTCAACTGTGTTCAGCATGACAGAATTTATAATTATCTTTATGAGTGGCAGAATTATTTTTTAAATCTTACTGCTGCAGTTTCGATGGGCAAGGCTGCCTTATAGTTTTCGATGTATCTGTTGAAACCTTCTACATCTTCAAGGGTAGGTGAAATTTCAACGCCTGCATCTCCACCAAAAACTTGTTCGTCGAGGAAAGCAGCAAGAGGTAGGTTCTTTTCGTTATTCACGAGATAAGAACCCAATAAAGCAATGCCCCAGGCACCACCTTCACCGGCAGTTTCCATCACAGAAATAGGTGAATTTAGTGCAGCGGCTAGTACCTTTTGACCTACATTTTTTGTTTTAAATAATCCTCCGTGTCCTGTGATTCTATCCACTTTGATTCTTTCTTCTTTGAATAGGATATCATTACCAATCTTGAGAACGCCGACAGAAGCATACAGATGGGTCCGCATGAAGTTTGCAAGAGTAAACTTGTCATTAGGCGAACGTACAAACATAGGCCTTCCATCAGCAAACCCCATCACAGGCTCACCTGAGATGTAGTTGTATGAAATGAGACCTCCGCAATCGGCATTGCCTGTCAGAGCATGGTTGTAAAGTTTTCCATATACCTCGTTCATGTCTACAGGGATCCCTAGTAGTTCTTGGTATTCTTTAAACAAATTAATCCATGCGTTGAGATCAGACGTGCAATTATTGCAATGCACCATAGCTACAGGACTTCCGTCAGGAGTTGTAACCATATCAATCACTTCGTACGGTTTTGATAAGTCTTTCTCCAATACAATCATGGAGAATGACGAAGTACCTGCCGAAACATTTCCTGTGCGTTGTTTGACAGCATTGGTCGCAACCATACCTGTGCCTGCATCTCCTTCGGGCGGACAAACAAGTATCCCTGCTTTCAGATTGCCTGATACGTCGAGTTTTTGGGCTCCCTCTACTGTGAGAACGCCTGCGTTTTCACCGGCTGACAATACCTTTGGAAGAATCTCTAAGAGTTTCCAACTATATCCCTGTGGAGTAATTAACTGGTCGAACTTCGCCACCATTTCAGCAGAGTAATTCTTGGTGACTGGATCTATGGGGAGCATACCTGATGCATCTCCTATACCCAATACCTTTTGCCCTGTCATTTGCCAATGAATATATCCTGCTAAAGTTGTCAAGTAGTCAATCTCTTTAACATGTGCTTCGTTGTCCAAAATAGCCTGATATAAATGAGAGATACTCCATCGCAAAGGTATGTTATATACGAATAGTTCTGATAAGGCTGCAGCTGCCTTGCCGGTATGGGTGTTTCTCCAAGTACGGAAAGGGACTAGGAGCTCTTCTTTTTTATTGAATGCCATATAACCGTGCATCATAGCACTGACACCTATTGCAGCCAATGTTTCTATTTCTACGTTATATAGGTTCTTTACGTTCAAGCGAAGGTCAGCATAACAATCTTGTACTCCATGCCAGATTTCTTCCACACTATATGTCCAAAGTCCGTCAACCAACTGGTTTTCCCAGGTGTGACTTCCTTGAGCAATAGGTTTATTTTTTTGATCAATCAAAACAGCTTTTATTCGGGTAGACCCGAATTCTATGCCAAGAATGGCTTTGCCTGTTTCAATGGTCGATTTTGCATCTGGTTTCATAATCAACAAAGTGCTTTGTTCAATAGATAATAAACTTCATTCATGCGTAATTCTTTCTTGAATTCGCTGATGGTAGTGTTTTCGTCAATAACTACCATTTCGATACCTGCCATTTCAGCGAAGTCTTCCCAATACTCTACAGTGAGATCGTAAGAGAAGCTTGTATGGTGTGTTCCACCTGCAAGAATCCAGGCAGCTGCACCTACTTCAAGGTTAGGCATCGGAATCCATAATGCACTTGCAACAGGAAGTTTGGGTAGTGGCTTGCTCTTGATGCATTCTACCTTGTTTACGATGAGGCGGAAACGGTTACCTAAATCAACGATTGTAGCTGCTACTCCCTTACCCTGTTTGCTGGTGAATACCAAACGAGCTGTTTCGCTGTCTATTCCAATGCTCAGACGATGTACTTCCAGTTTTGGTTTTTGTTCGGCAATTAACGGACATATTTCGAGCATGTGTGCCTGTAGGATAGCGCTCTTTTCTCCATCGAAGTGTAATGTGTAATCTTCAAGGAAAGAGCAACCTTTAGGCATACCTTGGCTCATGAACCAAGTGGTGCGATAGAGAGCTGCGGTTTTCCAATCACCCTCTGCTCCGAAACCATACCCTTCTGACATCAAGCGTTGTGATGCTAGTCCGGGTATTTGATCAAAATCGCCTAGGTCGTTGAAATTAGTAGTGAAGCCCTTGGCTCCTGTATCCTTTAATACGCGACGGATAGCGATTTCTGCTTTGGCAGAATTCCAAACTTTAGTATAACCTTCTGTTCCTTCTTTTTCCAAAGTGGTATCATGGTCGTATGATTTGAAATATTCAGCAACGAGTTCTTTTACCTCTTCATCGGGCACAGCATTATAATAAGTCATGACATCGTTGATGGGATAATAATCTACGTGATATCCCAATACTTGCTCGGCACTGACCTTGTCGCCGTCTGTCACAGCTACATTGTTCATTTGGTCGCCGAAGCGGATAATCAACATGTCTTGTGCGTCCGCCCATGCGGCAGCAACACGCATCCATGCAGCAATCTGTTTTTGTGCTTTTTCATCTTGCCAGTGTCCAACTACCACTTTGCGATTTTTACGCATACGGGTTACTATATGTCCAAATTCGCGGTCACCATGGGCACTTTGGTTAAGATTCATAAAGTCCATATCCATTGTCTCCCAAGGAATCTCCTTGTTGAATTGTGTGTGGAAATGCAGTAAAGGTCTTTTTAGCTCTTGCAAACCATGAATCCACATCTTGGCGGGAGAGAATGTATGCATCCAAGTGATAACTCCGACACATTTATCATCATTATTAGCAGCTTTGAAAGTAGCTGTCACTTCTTTAGCAGAGTTTACCGTTCCTTTATAAACGACCTTGATAGGCAATTTTCCTGAATCATTCAGGCCTTTTACCATTTCGTTGCTGTGTGCATCTACTGCAATGACTGCGTCACCTCCGTATAGGAGCTGTGCTCCGGTTACAAACCATACTTCATATTGATCAAATCCGTTCATCTTATTTTAATTTTAAATTTATAACTTTTATTTCTTGATTTTTATTGTCCGTAATAAGCATTCGGACCATGTTTACGGCTGAAGTGCTTCTCGATTAACAATGAATTCATAGTCAAATTGGGATTAATAGCATAGGCTATACTTGCCATCTTGGCCACTTGTTCCATGACTACAGCATTGTGAACAGCATCTTGTGCATCTTTACCCCATGCAAAAGGGCCGTGATTTTTGACTAATACACCGGGAGTGTGTACCGGATTCAATTTCTCAAAACGTTTTACAATCACAGTACCCGTCTCTAACTCATAAGCTCCTTTTACTTCTACTTCCGTCATATCTGTTGTGCAAGGAATGGCGTCATGAAAATAATCGGCATGTGTGGTGCCAATGTTGGGGATGTCGCATCCAGCCTGTGCCCAAGCGGTAGCATAAGTAGAATGTGTGTGTACCACTCCACCTATTTCAGGGAATTCTTTATAGAGCTTGACATGAGTGGGAGTGTCGGAGGAAGGTTTCAGTGTTCCCTCTACTACTTTGCCATCAAGATCAACGACAACCATATCTTCTACTTTCATTTCCTCATAATTTACTCCACTAGGTTTGATGACTATCAGCCCTTTTTCACGGTCTATAGCCGAAACATTGCCCCAAGTAAAAATGACCAAACCATGCTTTACCAATTCAAGGTTGGCACGGAATACTGTTTCTTTTAGTACTTCCATCATAATTGTCAAAGTTTAAACTTCGGTGCCTTACGGTATGCTTTTTCATTGAACTTATATAAAGCAGCACCACGTTTGGAACCAGTTTTATCTATTTTATCCGTTTTTTCAATGTAATCCATTTCTGCAATCCTTTTACGAAAATTGCGTTTGTCGATTATTTCTCCATAGATTGCTTCATACAGACTCTGCAACTGCGACAACGTAAATAAAGTAGGTAGCAAGTTGAAACCTATAGGTGCGATAGATGCTTTCTGTTGCATGAGATCGCGTGCTTGTTCTACCATTTGAGGATGGTCAAAGATTAACTCCGGCAACTCGTTGATGTTTACCCAATAAGCATTGTGTTGTTGCACTAGCTCTTTATCGTACTCATTGATATTGATCAATGCATAGTAGGAAATAGAGATAACTCTTTCACCTGGATCACGGTCTATGGATCCAAAGGATCCGACTTGCTCCATATATACTTTATCAAGTCCAGTGAGTTCATGCAATACCCGTTTGGCTGCGTCATCTGTACTTTCGTTTTCTTGTACGAATCCACCCATTAGAGACCATTCTCCCATTGCAGGTTGGAAGTTACGTTTCAAGAGTAGTAAGTTTAATTCTCCTTCGTTGAAACCGAAAATAATACAGTCTATAGCTACATAAAACTTTGATTTTGAACTATAGTAATTATTCATATTCTTTTATTATATTGTTAGACTCAAAATATTCAGCTTCAGATGTTCTGACGATTACCAAAAATACCAATAAAAAGCACCGGTAATCCCTAAGATAATCACAGAATGAATAACATCCCATTTATCCCAACTGGCCTGTGTCTCCGCTCTTTGCTCGGGCGTGGAAGTACCGAAAACTAATCCTTGTATTTTATCGGCAGTTGGTGCTTTTGTCAGTAAGCTGACCAAGACAACCACAATGATACAAAATAAGAACATCCATCCACAGAAAAATAACCAGTTTACATCGTAGAATAGATATTTGAATGTACCGCCGGCTACATCGCCCGCATTGCTGTAATAGACTTTAGCACCCAAACGTGTCAGGCCGATAACGATACCAGCAATTAATCCCCACATACCTCCTTGAGCGGAAGTGCGTTTCCAGCAGATTCCCAATAAGAAGGCAGCAGCGATACCGGGTGCTAAAACGGATTGAACATCTTGTAGGTAAGTATAAAGTACATCGCCTACGCTACGCATGATGGGAATCCACAGAATGCCTAGAATAACAATCACTATAGTGGCCATCTGCCCAATTACTACTAATTTCTTTTCAGAGGTGTCGGGCTTAAAACGTTTGTAAAAGTCAATCGTAAACAACATAGCAGAAGAGTTGAACAGTGATGCTAAAGAACTCATCAGGGCTGCCAAGATACCGCAAACTACCAGACCTTTAACGCCTGCTGGTAATAGCTTTGCCACCAATGTTGGGAAAGCTGCATCGGCGTTTGCTACACCATTATTCAGTATCGGTAAAAAGCCTTCACCTCCATCACCCAGATATTTTTGATGCAATGCAAAAGCAATCATACCTGGAATCAAAAAGAGAAATACTGGCAACAGCTTCAGATAGGCACCGAAGATTGTACCGCGGCGTGCTTCTTTCTGATTTTTACCTGAAAGTACACGTTGTACAATAAACTGGTCGGTACACCAATACCAGAATCCAATGATAGCCGATCCTATCAAAGCTCCCAACCAAGGGAAGTTTGGGTCACTATTGCTACGGATTAATTCAGTCATCGTGTTGCCTTGATCGTTTACAGTCACTGCGCCACAAATTCTCATCATTTCGTCCCAACCACCTAACTCTTTGAAACCAAGAACAAGGATAATCAGTGATCCCAGTAATAAAATTGGAGTCTGTAATACAGAAGTATAAAGCACAGACTTCATTCCACCAAAGATGGTGTATAATGCGGTTATTAGAACCAAGCCGATGGCTGCAATCCAGAAAAAGTCAATTCCCCAAAGTTCTTCAATGCCGAATACTTGTTGAAATACCAAACCTCCGGCATATACCGTAACCGCTACTTTAGTCAATACGTAGCTAATTAAAGAGATAACAGATAAAATAGTACGTGATTGCGGGTTATAACGGCGTTCCAAGAATTCCGGCATTGTATATACCATACTTCTTGAATAGAAAGGTACGAAGACCCATCCCAAAATAAGAATCATCCATCCTTGAATTTCCCAATGCGCCATCGCCATACCACTGGAAGCTCCTGCACCAGCTAAACCAATTAAATGTTCAGAACCGATGTTTGATGCAAAAATCGAGGCACCAATTGCAATCCATGTGGCATCACGTCCCCCCAGGAAATAATCTGCCGAGTTATTCTGTTTTTGTCTGACAACCCAAACAATAATACCTATCAGAGCCAAAGCGAAGACTCCAATTACAATCCAATCTAATACTTCCACAATACTTATGTTTAAATGTTATTATTATTTCTCAACTGAAAATTTAAAAACACATTCGCTGTTGTAAGTTTGTCCCGGTTCAAGTACGACTGTCGGCCATTCGAGTTTGTTGGGACTATCGGGGTAATGTTGTGTTTCCAAACAAACAGAAGCACGTTGATTATAAATGATACCTTTTTTACCGGTAATGGTTCCATCCAAGAAGTTGCCGGTGTAAACCTGTATGCCTGGTTCGTTGGTGTAAACCTCTAGTGTGATACCGCTTACAGGTGATGTCATCTTGGCAGCCACTTGAGAGAGGTCTCCCTTTGTGTTTAGTACCCAATTGTGATCATAACCGTTTCCATTCTTTAATTGAACGAAATCAAAGTTCGTAATATCTTGCCCTACGGTTTTAGGGGTCGTGAAATCCATCGGAGTACCATTCACGGTTACAATCTCACCCGTAGTCATAAATGTACTGTCTACCGGAGTATAACTATCTGCATTTATGTATAAAATATGATCTGTGGCATCTTTTGCAGGATTACCAGATAAGTTGAAGTAGGAGTGATTGGTCATGTTGATAATCGTTTTTTTATCTGTAGTAGCGCTATATTTTATATCTATAGCGTTGTCGTCAGTCAGTTTGAAAACTACTTTAGCTGTTACATTTCCGGGGAAGTTTTCGTCTCCATCAGGAGAAATGTAGGTTAGTTCCAAAGTAGTGTCATCAATTGAGTTGGCTTCATATACCTGATATTGCCAACCTTTAGGACCACCATGTAGGCAGTGTCCGAAGTTGTTCTGCGGTAATTGAATAGTGTCTCCGTCCAATACAAATTTCCCCTGGTTTATGCGATTGGCATAACGACCAATAGAAGCACCGAAGTCACTGGGAATGTTTACATAGTCGGCAATACTGTCAAATCCCAGAACTACATCCTGCATATTTCCGTTTTTATCGGGTACCATAATCGAAACAATGCGACCGCCAAAGTTAGTGATGCATACTTCCATACCTGACTTATTCTTTAAAGTATAAAGATTCGTTTTGGCATTATTTACTTCTGTTTGAAAATTTGTTGGATTTAAACTGGACAAGGTCAACTCCTGGACTGGCCTATTATTGCACGCAGACAGTATTAGTGTGGCAATTCCTACAAGTAAAAGTTTGTTTTTCATGGTTCTATTTTTAATGTAAATGAGATAATTATCTATTTATGGGTGTAAAAGTAACACTTTATTTGACTATGTCAGCTACGCTATCATATGTTATGTAACATAAAAGTAAAAAAACAGCTTCAACTAATTTATCTTATTTTTTTCTTTTGCCCCAATATGTTTTACTGTTGGTATAACCAGCATAGACAATTGTATGAGTTCGTGGGTTAGCCTCCCAATCAGTTTCCCGCTGCAGACAAACTTCAACTCCATTACTGAATGTGATACGTTTGTTGGTCTCATCATAACTCCATGTTACTCCTTTCCAAGAACCATCCGTTACCTTATAATCGGCAGAAAGTGTCATAGTACTAGATGTTTTTTGTTGTCGATAAGAGTAGCCAAGGTCTATATGCTCCCAGCTTCCGATTAGTTCGTCCTCCCTAATGGTTACTTGAGGGACAGCTCCATAACGCTCTGGCATTACTACCGGCCATCCTGTACTGGTCCATTTGATGGAACGTACGTGTCCCATCATAATGGCATTGCTTGCATTAATGCCAGGGATATCCTTGGGCAGACGCCCTTGTGAGGCATAATACCAATTTCCATTTCCATCGTTGAAGATGGCGCAGTGAGAGATGCCCACCCATCCGTTACTATTACTAAATTTGTAGGGATGTGTAACAATAGGAAGCATTTCGCCACCATATCTAGTAAGATCGGTGCCATCAATACCAACATAAGGACCTAAAAGATTTTGTGAACGGCACACTCGTGTGTTATAAGGTATGTCCAATGCGTCATAAGCCACGAATAGGTAATAATATCCAGTATTTGGATTATATACGATTTCTGGTCCTTCAGACGCCTGCCAGCGATTTCCTATTTGGCGGGTTACAAGTAACTGACCATAGGAAGCTATATCTTGTTCTGTTCCCCAAGGATTAGGCAATGTGTTTTGTGGTTTTCCGGTGGTTGCATTTACTTCCAATGCTGCTATACCACTATGCCATGAACCGTAAACTAAATAGTGTTTACCATCTTTGTCGATAATATAACTTGGATCAATAGCATTCCATTTATAATAACAGTTGCCCCAATCATTTGCCTGTACGTTGTAGTTCAACCCTTTGTCTGAAGCGTTTGTAATCACGTATCCTTTGTCTTCCCATCCTTCGTTATTGGCAGGATTGGTATTTTCCATCATGCCGATAAAGGCGCGTTCGCTCCAGGTTCCTTCGCCGTTAAGTAATCCCGGACAGACAATAGAATAATACATACGATAAAGGTTGTTTTTAATTTTCCGGACGCATGGTGCCCAGTAACCAAAGTCTTGAAGGTTTGGTTGAACTGTATGAAGTCCCATAGCCTTACGTATTTCGTTTAATTTAGGAATTACCCACTCAGGTAATGACTGCATAGTACCTCCCATGTATTCCCAATTCACCAAATCTTTGGAACGACGACAATGGAAATGACCACCGGATGTATGTGCATTGCCATATGACGCATCTGTCTGGTACATGTAATAGTAGCCATCTTCGGCAAATACTACACTGGGATCATGTACATTAGCTAAATTCCATTGACTTCTGTTACTCCAGTCTGCAATATTCGTATAGTTATCCGGATATGTGGGTGCTGTATAATTATCTAATTCAGAGCTTTCGCTACGAGCTGTTGTGGTGAATGATATTTCTGATGAATAAATAGGATTCCCGTTGGCTATAGTTGCAAATGCCTTGACATAATATTTTGTGTCGGGATCGAGTGCTGTCAATGTTAGGTTAAGCGATAAACCTGCACTGCTCATTTCAACAGTCTGACTGGCAATTGTTGGATTGGATTGAGTATCATAACAAAAACCCTTCTTTAAAATAATAGATGGAGTATTTGTTGTAATAGTTGCAATAATGTTTGCTTGATCTTCCGCAACTTTAGCAATAGTGGGTGTTGAAATAGCAACAGTTGCTGCATTTGTATCGGACTCATTGTTTTCGCTACTACATGCTCCTAGCAAAAGAAAGCAGCTACTCAGTGATATGATCCATTTAGAAAGTTTCATAAGTAAAATAGTTGTTGTTTTTTTTACTCTAAAATATTAATTACAAGTTAGCAAGTAAAGGTGTACACTTCTACTTGCTAACTTGTAATTAATATAGTCTTATTCTGTAGGTGTTTCTATAACTCCTACAGTCATCTCTATTTCTGGTGAATATACTACGCCATTAGGATAGAGAGTGGCAAAAGCTCGTACATAATATACGGTGTTGTCTGTTAAATTAGTCAATGTTGCTTCCATCTTTCCTTTTTCAGGAAATGTTTTCACTGTAGCACTATAGATCGTTGGATTTTTAGAGGTACTGTAGCAGAATCCATAAGTCATGATTCTGATATTTCCTTCATCCAAAGCTTTCTTATTAACTAGTACAGTGGAGGTGGCTATGGCAGTTGGGGCAACAACTTCTGTCAGTACAGGTGCATTGAGAGAAAATTCACCATAATCGTTATTGTCATCATCACAAGCGGTAAAGCCGATTAGAAATGAGCAACTCATCATTACTATGTTTAACCATCTATTAAGTTTCATGATTCTAGAATTTTTATGTTATTCTCCAGGTGTTTCAATCTCGTTTCCATTGCCGGATGTTGAGCTTAACTCCCAACCGGAGTTTTGTTGCAGATTGGGCAATCTCTTAATCTCTGCATCCGGTATAGGAAAGTAATAGTTCTTTGGACTATTGAAAGCACGTGATTGGTGCATTTCTGCCGGGCCATAATTAAATACGATGCTTTGGGTGGGGGTTACAGATACTCCATAAATGTTGTAAACCTGCTGATAATATGGCTGGTTCTTTTCACTTGCGGCAGTTTTACCTTCAAATAATTTCCAACGTCGTTCATCGAAGAAACGATGATCTTCAAAACAGAGTTCAATGCGACGTTCGTTACGGATACGTTCGCGTAACTGTGATTGGTTCATTTTACTATATGGTGGCATACCTACACGGGCGCGCACTTGATTTACATACTGATAAGCATTATCAGGACCTTCAGCTTCGTTAATAGCTTCGGCAGCGTTCAGCAATACCTCGGCATAGCGGAAGATAGGACAAGCGTGTGTGTAAGTCGTTGGACTCTTGAATGACATATTATTGAGAAACTTTTTGGTATAATATCCGGTCAACGTTCCACCATGAAGTTCGTGATAATCCTTTCCGGAGCCGTAAGTCACATCAACTTCTCGATCTTCGTCTTGTTTAGCGTCTCCCCAGATAGAGCCGTGATGCAGGATTGTTTGTTCTAGACGAGGATCACGGTTGGCATAAGGATTCTGTGGATCATAAGATGAATCTAAGTTTATGGGTAGACCATTTTTTGTTTCATAGCTGTCTACTAGATTCTGTGTTGGATTAGTACGTCCGGTTGACTTTACACTACCACTGAATCCACAGGGAGCTAGGAACAGTTCAATTTCACGAGTCTGCCATTCTGAACGACTTAGAATATATTCATTGTTCAAGTGAGGCGTAGAAATGAAACATTCATAATAATTCTGGTTCGGATTATTCTCCGACGTAGTATACAACTTGTAAGGATTACTTTGAACTTTGTTTTTCGTGATGAAGTCTGTTGCAGCAGTTGCGGCCTCTCTCCACCAGGAAGCGTCATTATTTGGATTGTGCAAAGCTGAAGCTCTGTACAGCAGTGCTCTTGCTTTCAATGCATACGCTGCGGCGCCATTGACACGTCCCCAGTTCAATTCCTCTTGTGCATATCGGAAAGGCAATACATCTTTTATTTTATCACATTCGTTAGCAATCCATTTCAGAGCTTCGGCGCAATTAGTGCGTGCCATATTCATCTGTTCAGGATTAGTGTATTCAAAGATGATAGGCTCTCCATTTTGGTCTTCTCCGACAATGGGAATATCTCCAAACCAAGAAGCCTGATCGAAGTGGAAAATAGCACGAAGCAGGCGGGCTTCAGCTATATATCGGTCATACAAACGATTGTCGTCACTTTCCATTTCAGTGTTTTTTACCACACTTTCACGGGCATACTTCAAGAACGTATTGGCTGCACGAATACCTTTAAAGTTTTTAGGCCAAAAATCTTCAGCAAATGAATGTTTGGTCGCAGAGTAAGCGTCAGTCAATACGCTGTGGTAGTAATGCACACTCCAGAAAGAGAGTGCATTATCTGTCATACAATCGCGTGAAGCACCACGGAATTGACCATCTGTATAACCTACGAATGCATCCGGGAGATACGTATAAATATTGGCTAAATAGCCGCGAGTATTCTCGAATTTTTGGAATACTTGTTCCGCATCCAGCGTTAAGTCTACCTCTTTGTCTAGGAAGTCGCTGCAAGAGGTGAAATTTACAGTCAGCAATGCGACTGCCATATATTTGAATATTCTTTTCATGTTTTTCTATTTTCTGATTAGAAACCAATGTTTATACCGAATGTAAATGTTCGGGTTTTCGGATACCACCATACGTAACTCATCGGCTTTTCGGGGTCACAACCATCGGGTACGTTACTCCATGTGCAGAGGTTATATCCGCTGAAGTAGAGACGACAATTAGTCAAGTTAGCCTTTGCAATGAACCGTTTGGGTAATGAATACCCCACTTCTACATTACGCAGAGATAAAAAGTTACCGTTGACAATCCAGATGTCATTTTGATAAGTTCCCGTATCGCGGTCACTATCGATGGCATTATAGCTGCCGTAAGTCGGTCGCGGATAGGTAGCGTTCATGTTGCGTGAATCAAGTGGGTTGTCCGTGTAATATCCCCATGTTTTTACCACTTCATGAGTACCTTGGTTGCCCCATCCTGACCAAGCTACAGCCGGAGAAAGAAACACATCACGGTTCAGGTAAGCAGTAAACACGGCACGTGCATCAAATCCTTTCCATTCGAAGCCTAAGTTAATAGTCGGAATCAGTTCGGGAATAATAGTGTAAGTATCAGGTATCATATCGTTAGAGTCAATCTGACGGTCTCCATTTAAATCTTTGAATATGGCTGTACCCAATTTTTGTGCACCGTTGGAAGCAGCGTTATACGGATATTTTTCTGGATGATCGATAGCATCTTGTTGACTGGTTGCAATTAGGTTGGCATCGTTGGCCCATTGTATGAATTTATAACGATTCCAGCCACCTACACCGTTATTGAATGTGTTTTCGTACAAACCAGCTACAGAGGTGTAGTCATAAATGCGATTACCGGTTTTGCGTTGCCATTCAACGTTAGGTTCCGTTTCGTCCATTTCAGTAATCTTATTGGTGTTATAAGTCAGCATACCTTCAATATAATAGTTGAAATTACCAATGTTTTTCCGGTGTCCGAGAGTAACTTCAAACCCTTTTGTTTCAGCTTTCCCATATGAATCTTTTGCTACGGAGATTCCTAAAAGTGAAGGTACACTGGTTCGGGTAACTAAAATATTGGAACGCCATTCTTTGAATACGTCTACTGCACCATAAAGCTTCTTGTTCCAGAAATCGAAATCTAATCCAATATTCAACATATCTGAGATTTCCCATTTGTTATTGGCATTGCCTGCCATGGTTTCTGCGAATCCATTGACATAAGATCCTGAGTAGCCGAAACCGTAACCGGTAGCAGAACCATAAGTATTCTGGTATGCATAACGACCTCCCCCTGTGGTAGATTGTCCTGCGCGACCATAAGAAGCACGGAGTTTCAAGAGATCCATATTTTTATTCTTCAACCAAGGTTCTTCTGAGGCTACCCAACCTGCAGAGGCACCATAGAAAGTACCCCATCGTTCATCCTCTCTGAAGTTGTCGGAAGCCATGCGCGAAATATTTCCTGAGAAGATATAGCGGTTAGCATAATCGTAAGTCACTTGTCCGTTGTATGAGAGATAACGGTTAGAAGACTCATATCCGTTTGATTGATTCCGGTAAGCACGTGCAAAAGCGCGGGCTTCGACAGTGTGCTGACCAAACTTGTTGTTATAACCTAAGCCACCCATCAAGTTCAGATTGTAGTAGAATGCGCGCTGATTGGGTGTCGGATCACTCAAGGCGGAATAAGTGGTGTATTGTGTATATTTGAACTGTGATGGATCAGTTACATCCATATTCATATAATCATAGTTGTATGAATTGACACTATTCCTTTGAGTAGATTCGAATGTTTCATAAGAGTCGAAACTGATGGTCGCATTCACTTTCAAACCTTTCAATATTGGGCTTAAGTCACCATTAACATTTAATGTAGAGTATAGATTACGGCGGCGATTCTTTTCCTGACCAGAAGCGGCAAGGTAGCGGCCGGCATTGTTAGCCGTACTGGAGGCGTAGATTCTGCCATCCGGTGTATATACCGGTTCCATAGGATTCGCTTCCACAACTCCAAATGTAGTTAAACTGAACACGCCTTCCGTGGGTTGTGTAATATTGTCAATACGTCCTCCTAAATCAAGAGATACATTGAGATGCTTGGTGACGTCAATATCGATATTTGAACGTAGATTCCAACGATTCAGTGTGTGACCGGTATTGTAGTTTTTGTTATAGTTGGTCCATTTCTCATTCCACATTCCTTCCTGACGGAGATAAGAAAATGAAACATAATAACGAGCACGCTGGTTGCCACCGCTGATTTGCAGATTAGTTTTGTACATCGGAGCTGTTTCACGGTAGAGTTCATCGGCCCAACTAGTATTGAAGTATCTGTATTTGTCGATACCTTCCAATTCTTCCCCATTGGATACACGACGATATTTTTCAATCTGTTCATCCGTGTACATAGGATTCTGTCCGTCTAGATATTTCACGCGGTTACGTGTCATAGCCATGTTGTAGGAATTCTGATTTTCCATTTTGTTGCTCAACATTTGGAAACCAACCTCTTGCGTGAAATCAATATTAGTCTTTCCGGCGCTACCTCGTTTGGTAGTTACCAAAATTGCACCATTGGCACCACGCATACCATAAATGGCAGTAGCAGCAGCATCTTTAAGAATAGTGATGCTTTCGATGGGAAATGCGTCGAGGAAAGAAAGGTCACGTTCCATATTGTCTACTATAACTAGTGGAGCACGGGCACCAGAGTTCATGGTTCGGATTCCACGAATATACATGGCTGTTTCTGTCCATCCCGGTTCGCTTGACCACTCGTAGGTTTCCATTCCGGTAACGGTAGAGGTGAAAGCATTTTGAAGTACGGTGATAGGGTGCTTTTGCAATTCTTCGCCAGTTACTACAGAGGTTGATTCGGTAACCAATTTCTTGGTTTTGTGTCCGAATGCTATAGGAGTAGTATGAAGATACTCGTCGAGATCTGATTCCAATTCAATGTTGAAGCCTTCATTGAAATCAACGGGTATTTGTGTCTTTTTATATCCCACACTACTGATGCATATTTCATCTGATGCTTTTACATTTTTCAAACTAAAGTAACCGTTTTCGTCGGAAAGGACGATGCGGCTTTCTTCAGCAATGTTTATTACCGCTCCGGCAATAGGATTACCTGTGGCATCCACAATGCGACCTTTCAATATCTGTGTATTCTGTGCCCAAGCAGTGCCGACGGCAAAGAGTAAAGTTAGCAGTAAGAAGGCTTTGCTTGCCACTGCCAATTTATTTATGATATGATTCAATTTATACATGTTCTATATTCGATTTAAGAATTACCAATCTGGATTGTTTTCAATTCCCGTCTTCCAGTATTCCCCTTCAGGAATAGGGTAGAGGTACATCTTCTTTTGGAATACGCGTTTTTGAGCCACTTTACGGGTGATTGTTCCATTGGCAGCTACGTCAACGCCAATGATATCGCGTCCCAAAGCTTCTTCCGCTACATTCCAACGACGTACATCCCATGCACGATGTTCTTCGAATGCTAGTTCTACCGTACGTTCTTTGTGGATGAAGTTGCGCATCTTCTCTTTTGTGTTCAAATCTATGCGGTCGGCAACATTTCCTGTGATGCCTGCGCGATGGCGAATCAAGTCGAGCAGATTGTATACTTCCTGACAAGGACCTTGTACTTCGTTTAAGGCTTCAGCATAGTTCAACAAGATTTCCGCATAACGGATAATAGTCCAAAGGCGGCGTGAATTACCACTGTGATTGGCACTCAATATGGTTTCGGGGATGTATTTGCGTACGTAATAACCTGTCGGAGTAGCATTGGCATTACCTATAGGGTTGTCACGCTGTCCTTTGACAACGTTAATTACGCCATTTCCCCAAGATACGCCATTATACAGGATGGCTGCAGCCAGACGTCTATCGCGGTTAGCCCACATTGAGGCATCGCTATAACCACTTGAAGTATTGATGGTCGGAATAATTCCGTTGTAAACTGGGGCTCCTGTTTGATCATATTCTTGGAAAGGTGAGCTGCCGTCGATCATATCATACATATCCACCAGATTCTGTGAAGGGCAAAGACCACCGTTGCCACCTTCACCTACCGGAGTATCATTTGAAATGCCGCCCCACGAGATGGTTCCATCATTGCGATAGAATATCATCTCTTTATTGCTTTCTGTATATGGTGTTAAGAGCCATGCATTGGTTAATGCGGTTTTGGCATCCGTGCCTTGCATCAGCGCATAGTGACTACCGTAAGTATCTATGAAGCTTTTGGTCGCATCAGCGGCTTGTTGCCACGTGATGCCTGATTCGCTGCTATAACGTGGGCTTGCCATATAGAGCATGATGCGGCTATAAAGTGCACGTGCCATAGGTTGACCAATACGTCCGGCATAGGTGGCATTGGATGCATCTGCATGAATCATCAATCCCTTTTCACATTCGTTTAGCTCCTTAAGAACAAAATCAACGACGTATTCTTTTATACTCGGGCGGGTGGTATAATTACTTAATAAGTCACCGTTCGGATCGAGCACTTCTGTTACTAAGGGAATAGGACCATAGCGCAGAAAGAGTTCCCAGTAAAACCAAGCGCGCAGGAACCGAGCTTCTGAGATGATATTAGCCTTATGCTCCAGATAAGTATCCTCTGTCAGGTCCGGATTTTTGGGTACGTTTTCTATACGTTCAAGTATCATGTTACATTTACGGATGCCGCGGTAATAATGTTCCCAAGTACCACTTAGCTCGGCTGAACCTCCACCACCGTAGTAATTGCCAATGTTGAATGAGGTGCGTACACCGCCGGTTGCATAACTGGTTTCTGCCAAGTCTGTAGCAGCATCCAACCACGAACTGTTGATGCGGCAAGCACCGTGGCGCAGAAAGTTGTAAGTGTCGTAATGAAACTGTAACATTAAGTTCCAATCGCTGAACACTTCTTCGCCAGTCAATTCATTGCTGGGCTGTTTGTCCAAAAAGCCTCCAAACATATCTTCACAAGAAGTGAGCGTAGCAGAGGCAATGCTCAGGGCAAAAATGCTATATAATAATGTCTTTTTCATCTTCTATCAGAATTTAATATTTACACCAAAGTTCACTGTCTTCATAATCGGATAGCGATTGGATCCATTGCTTTCCGGGTCGCACAGATCATCCAGATGATCCCAAGTGATCAGGTTGTTGCCATTTACATAGATGCGACAGTCGCTCATACCTACTTTTTCTGTCCATTTGATGGGCAATGTATAGCTCAATTCAATGTTTTTTAAACGCAAGAAAGCACCATTCTTTAAGAAGAAAGAGTTCTGACGTTGATTGTGGTCGCCGTAGCTGTCATAGTGAAGTAACGGATATTTGGCATTTGCCAGATTCTCTGATTCTGATACCGAAGGATTCCAACGGTCTAAATGATGCTCTTTCACTTTACCTCCGCTGACGAAAGCGTACATCGCTTCTGCGTCATAATAACGGCTTACGTGGTCTACTCCTTGAAACATGACACTGAAACCAATGCCTTTGTAGGTGCCTCCCAAGGTAAGTGCATAGGTATTTTCGGGCACATCGCTATAACCTATGAACGTCTCGTCCCGTTCGTCTATGAAACCATCATTGTTCATATCGCGGTATCTTAGGTCACCCACTTGTACATTTCCAAAGGTCGAAGTCGGGAAATTAGGATTAGTCAGATCGGCAGAAGTAACAAAGCCATCGGATACCAATCCGTAATACTGACCAATGGGATGACCTTCACGTTTGCGATAGCCAGTCTTTAGAGCAGGCTCATCCATATTTTTTATCTCATTCTTAGCATGAGAGAAGGTGAGACCAACGTTGTATGAAAAATCTTTGCCGAGGCGGTTGTTATGTTTCAGTTCAATTTCATAACCACTGTTTACCGTTTTTCCCAAGTTGCCGGCAGCCATTGTTACGCCTACCCATTCGGGGCGTGTCAAATAGTTGGTCAGAATGTCATTACGTTTTTCATAGAAAAGATCGACGTTACCATTCAGCAGCCCGTTCCATAACCCGAATTCTACACCGAGATTGTACTTGTGAGCACGCTCCCAAGTTACAGCGTAGTTAGGATATTGTGTTTCGTAGATACCTGATTTACCGCTGGTACCGAACATATAATCGTTGCTGATCTGGCTCCACTTTTCTTCATAGAGAAAACGTTGAGCCACCCCATTCACGGTATATACATCGTTACCTACCTGGCCGTAAGAAGCACGGATTTTTAAATTAGTCAGCCATTCTTTCGTGTTTTCCATAAAAGATTCATTGCTGACGCGCCAACCTAAAGAGAAGGCGGGGAAGAACCCGAAACGTTTGCCTTTCATGAAGTTCTCCGAACCGTTATAACCGAAGTTTACTTCTGCCAAATAACGATCGTCATATCCATAAGTGACGCGACCCACCAAACCTTGATAACGCTTAGCCAAGTCAGCTCTGTAACGATAATCGTTTTGGTTGTAGAGCACCATAGCGGTTACATCGTGTTTCCCGAATTGGCGAGCATAGTTGATTTGTGCTTCCATATAAAGCTTGTAGATGGTATAAGAATCTTTTCTGCCTGCCATCTCACCATCGGTGTTGAAACGATTGTAGGCATCGATATTCCCAAAATCATCCCGGTTGTTCAGTTCGTAAGTAGCGAAACTTGCGGTGTAAAGGGTTTTGTCGTAAGAGTCGTAGTCGAATGAGGCCATTCCTTTTACGCTTAATCCTTGTGTAAGCCAATCCATCTTATAGTCAAGAATGAAGTTGGTTTCGTTGATTGTATTTGTGGCTTTGTAATATCCACCTTTGGTCAAGGATGCTACAATGTTGTTCTGATATTGTGAACTACCTCCATAGATCGTTTCCTGTTTCTCGCCGTTTTGCACTACTGTAGATACAGGGAAAAGCCATCCGGGAGTATGATTCATTTCATAAAATATCTGGCTATAGTTTGAACTTTCAGTTGTATTGGAACCCTTGCGTTCTTCGAAGCGAGTACCAAAGTTGACGGAGAAAGTCAAGTCTTTTGTCAGGAACAAGTCCATGTTGGCGCGGAACGCATAACGGCGGAAGCTGGGGCTTGAAGAATTGCCATACTTGTCGTTGCTCAAGTTCTTTATCAAACCTTTCTGGTCGTATAATTCGCCGGAAGCGTAGTAGCGCATACGTTTGGTACCACCACGCACACTCACGTTATAGCGCTGTGCAGGAGAGGAACTTTTCAAGACTTCATCATACCAATTTACATTGGGATATAACATTGCATCCAAACCGATTAATTCACCGGCACTTGATTTGCGATACATCTCCAAATCGCTGGCAGAATATTGCGAAGGAAGTCCATTGTTGGCAAGGGCTTCTTCCAACAGACTAACCGATTGATAAGAATTCAGATAAGTATCTGTACGCGTAGGGCTTTGTATTTGCCAATTAGCGGTTAGACTTACTTCTGGTTTCTGCTCTCTACCACGTTTGGTAGTAATCAACATAACGCCGTTTGCACCGCGAACACCATAGACGGCTGTTGCCGAAGCATCCTTCAATACCGAGATTGTTTCAATATCGTCCGGAGCAATCTGTGAGAATTCACGCTCTACGCCATCTACCAAGACAAGCGGCTGGGCATCACCGGCAAATGTGGCACGACCACGAATGTAAATTTGTGTGTCGTCCGAACCGGGAGCTCCGGAAGTTTGTGATGTAATAACACCTGATATCTTACCGGCAATGGCTTGAGATACGTTGGCAGCAGGTGATTGGAGCAGTTCTTTGGAAGATACTTGGGAGATGGCACCCACTACGCTTTCCTTCTTTTGTGCACCATAGCCTACTACTACTACTTCGTCCAGCATTTCAGAATCTTCTTTAAGGGTAACGACAATCGAACTCTTCCCGTTCAGGTTGACTTCTTGTGTCTGATAGCCAACGAATGAAATCTGTAGTGTAGCATTTGCATTGCCAACAGTCAGTTTGAAGTTACCTTCAAAATCAGTAATAGTACCATTATTAGTCGTGCCTTTTTCAAGTACGCTGGCACCGATAACAGTTTCTCCGGTTGCATCTTTCACCACACCAGTCACTTGCTTGGACTGGGCAAAGAGCATTTGCCCGGTTAACAGGAAGGCGAATGCCAGCAGTATACTCGCTAGGCGAGAAGCTGCTGATATTGCAATTGTTTTGTTGTCCATAATATATTTTTATTTATAAAGGTTGTTACTTGAATAAAGGAATGTACAGATAACAATTGGAATGATTCATCTTGAGATGAGCTCCATCCACAATCAGGAATGCCCGTATCGTTTGGCTTCCGTCCCCGCAATCTGTCACAAAAGTTTCTTTATACACGTTACCATTCTTGGCGGTAGCTACTGCAGTGGTGGTCACCGTAGCGCCGTTGCGCTGAATATCGATGGTTACTTTAGCTCCTTCCATGTCGGCACGGAAAGCATTCCAGTCACCATATCCTTCACTGCTCCATGTGCCTGAGGCATAACTTTCACCCCATCCGTAAAGGTCGGAACGAATGACGAAGTATTCGGCATAGTCACTTCCACCTCGTTCGGCATCGGTGCAGAGACTGAGATTCCAGTTGTTCCAGTTGCCAACACCGTTTGTGTGGTTCTCGAACTCAAGATGTAGATTTTGTCCGGCGAAGATCTGGAAATAGTCTGAGAATTCCGTCCACCAAGCAGTTGAACAATCTTCGGCACCAATCGTATTCTTTGTCAGTGGAACCGTAGTCAATGCTGAGGTTTCTTCGGTATCGAATACGATGTGTGCACCATCCACTACAAAGAAGGCGCGGACTACTTGTGTACCGTCACCGCAAGTGGTGGTAAAAGCTTCTTTATACACGTTGCCATTGATGGCTTTGGCCACCGCTTCTACAGACACGGTTGCTCCGTTGCGTTGGACGGTCACTGTCACTTCTGCTCCTTCCATGTCGGCACGGAAAGTGTCCCAGTTGTCGTAACCCTCGCTGGTCCATGTGCCCGAGGCATAGCTATCACCCCATCCGTAGAGGTCGGAACGGATAAGGAAGTATTCGGCATAGTCAGTTCCACCCCGTTCGTCATCGGTACAGAGAGCGAAACACCAGTTGTTCCAGTTGTTCTTGCCATTGGTGTGGTTGATGAATTTAAACTTCATACTACCGTTGGCCGGTATTCTGAAATAATTGGAGAATGCCGTCCACCAAGCTGCCGAATTGTCTGCTGCACCTACAGTAATAATAGGGGTTCCAACAAGATATTCGAAGGCACCTTCTTCACTGCCTATGTTGGGTGTTTGGCATTGAATGTCGGTAATTTGATTGCGATAAATTGTGATATCGTCTATCCACATCTCTTGTGTGGGAGAGTCTGAGCCGTTACCTATATAGAGATAAGATGTGCCAGCCATAAACTGTACAATCTTTCCAAAGTCAAAGTCTGATTGTTCCACCATCTTGTCAATACGCTGTTTGCCATCCACATAGATACTGTAGCCGTCATTGCGAATAGTAATGGCCATATAGTGCCATTCTCCGGCAGGTAGCAGCAATGGGTTTTGGGAAACTTTGTTGGCTTCGGGGTTGTTGACTTCGTATTCGCCATCCACACCTTCATATTTTAGCCAACCGTTGGCGGTGAGGAACATGCGTTGTGTACCGTTGCTGTTTTGAAAAGAGAAGAGAGCACCTACCAAGTCAGGTTCCAATTGTTCTTCCGTTTCTTCGTCGATGCGAACTGCCTGCTTTACCCAAAATGTCAGTGATACGCCATTCTGTACTTCCACACTATTCAGGGGATTAAACATACGGGCATAACCATCGAGTAGGTGAAGTACTTTTCCATGTACTTTATCATCTTCAATCTCAGCTATGTTTCCGCCTTCGTAGGCATAATAGTTGAGGCTTTCGGGATCGAATTCTTCCTCCTCAAAAGTCATCTTTAAAACTTGTTCTAATTTGGGATATTTCTGGTTTCCTGCAGGTGGATCCATCTGCCCCCAATCTTGACAAGCTCCCATACACATTGTAAGAATTGCCAAACATAAAGCCGGCCACTTTCTTGTCTTCATAATACAGATATTATTGGTTTAACAATTAGTTATTCTACTTTACCTGAGTTGTAGAGTAGTTATGCAAAAGTAAATGCATATCTACTTTTAGAGGTGGACAAATGGGTATTAGAGGTGGACAAATGAATATATAAGTGTAAAAACTACAATTATTGTAATAATGGACTTACTTGGAATCATTTAAGCTCCCTTTTTAATAACCGAATCAGACTCTCCTTACAATCCCGGCACTTCACCTTGTGAGGCACATGCTGTTTTGGAGGTGTCACTTTGTTTGCTCCAAACAGCGCTTTCGTTTACATGCCGAGGCAAAGGTTATAACAATAGAAGATAAAGGTCATAACAATAGAAGAGAAGGGTCATTACAATAGAAGATAAAGACCGTTACAATAGAAGATAATTTGTCGGTATATGAACGCGATGTAATGTATTCTGTGAGTGGATATTGGCTACTTATAACAGTAGGCTTGTAGCCTGCTTTTATTTCCTCCACTGATGAGGTGAAGTTTTTATTCTTCATTATTCATCAACTCACTTGGAGTCTTATTGAATTGTCTGCTGAAACAACGGGCAAAGTATTTCGGGTCATTGAAGCCTACTTCATATGCTATTTCGGCAATATTCATCTCTTTTGTTTCCCTGTTTTTGAGAAGAAGCTCCCGGGCAGTATTTAATCTGTAGTTACGTATGAATTGCCCGGCTGATTGGCCGATGAGGCTTTGAAGTTTTTTGTTCAGCAAGCTTTTGCTGACTCCAACGGCCTCACTGAAATCACTGACCTCGAAGTAAGGGTTTTTATAATGTTCCTTCACAACTTCCATCACCTGATTGATGAACTTCTTATCTCCCGATTCTCCCTCTATATTCAGAACTTCCACATCCATGTCTGTCTTGAACTTGCGTTGATAGCGCCTGCGATTATCCAAGATGTTTTGGATGCGGGCTAATAACAGCGTTTCATCAAAGGGTTTTAATAGATACTCATCTACCCCCATGCGGTAACTTTCCAAGCGAGCTTCTGGTGATGTTTTAGCAGTCAACATCAGGAAGGGGATGTGCGAGATGGTAAACGTTGCTTTGACTCGGCGCGATAGTTCTATACCATCTATGATGGGCATCATCAGGTCGCTGATGATAAAATCTACAGGTTGGTTGTTTAGCACATCAAGGGCTTCTGCGCCATTGCTTGCTTCGAGCAGATGATAATAATCACGGAGAATGGAACAGATATATGCCCTCATGTCTGTGTTATCTTCTACTACAAGAATAGTCAGCATATCTCGTTCTTTGGGTAATTCACTCCGTGGTGTAGTCGTTGTCGATGGTATATTGTTGTCAACGATAAGTTGGTCGTTGATGTTTTCCTCTTTGGGAAGTGGGAGGAGAATACGGAAGGAGCAGCCAGCGGTGTGATTATTGCGTACACAGATTTCTCCATCGTGCATTTGCACGATGCGTTTGCAAAGGTATAACCCAATTCCAGTACCCGTTTGGCCGTATACAGGGTATTTTGTTTGCTTTTTAGATTGATAGAAACAGTTGAATATTTGTGCAGCGTCTTGTTCCAGAATACCTGTTCCGGTATCACTGACACAGAGATAGAGTGTTTCTTCTTTATCGTCTTTAGCCGGAAGAGTTGTTATGTATATGGAGATACTTCCGCCATTGGGTGTAAATTTGATGGCATTGCTTAGTAAGTTGGTAATCACCTTGTGCATGGCTTCTTCATCAAAATAGATTTTGGAATTGTTCATGCGGAAATAGTGCTTGATTGTAATATCTCGTTCTCTGGCAAATACTTCAAAAGGAGTAAGCAAGGAATTTATAAAACCAACGAAATCAGCTTTCACTTTAACCATATTCAGTCTACCCGATTCTACTTTTCGGAAATCCATCAGTTGATTGATGAGGGATAGTAAATATTTGGAATTGCGCTCCACGAAGTTCAGCTGTTCTATGACTTGTGGATTATAACTCAACTTTAGTGCACGCTCAATAGGGCCAATAATTAAAGTGATCGGTGTCCGGAATTCATGCGTTATATTAGTAAAGAAAGCAATCTTATCTACTGTCAACTCTTGTACTTTGTGTGCCATACGGCTCAATTGCGCTTTTTGTCTGGTGATCTTCTCATTCTGCTGTGTGAGCATCTTGTTCTGCCGGGAGAGTGCCTCTGTTTGGTTTTCCAATAATAGTTTTTGTTGTTCCAGCTGGTAGGTACGTTTCTCCACGGTACGATGGAGTAATTCCCGTTGCCGTTTGAAGTTCCGTATGCGACCTTGGTAAATTTGCCATGTAATCAGCAACGTCAAGCCTGCCAATAGCAATATGAACCAGGTTGTTTTGTAAAAATAGGGTAGAATAGTAACCTTTAGCTCTGCTATATTCTCTGTTTCTTCTCCTCCATCAGAGGTGTATTTTACTTGCAGGGTATAGCTGCCCGGACGCAAGTTGGTATAGCTTGCAAACCGTCTGTCTCCGGGTGTTTGTATCCATTTCTCTTCAAAGCCAAGCAGGCGATAGCTGTAAGTAGCTGTCTTATCAGATTCAAAATTCAAGGCCGAGAATTCCAGCGAAAAGGACTTTTCTTTCTCATGAAGTTTTATTTCTTGGGTAATGACAATGTCTTTAGGCAGATACTTATGACCGGGCATAATAGTCTCATTTCCGATTCTCAACCGCGTGAAGCGTATGTGGGCGGGTTGAGCGGTGACCAACGGCAAATTGCTTTCAATAGCTGTTAGTCCTGCTATGCTACCAAAATAAAGTGTACCGTCCGAAGAGCGGCAGGAGGCATTCCAATAGAATTGTGCATCCGGCAAGCCATCTTGTTTGGTATAATTGATAAAGCGGTTCTCGTTGGGATGAAAGCAGGAAAGTCCGTTATTGGTTCCTATCCAAATGTTTCCATTGGCATCTTCTTCCAAACTTCGTACGTTGTTATTGATTAAACCTTGGTTGGTATGGTAAGAAATGAATTTTTCTTTGCCTTGTTCATCGGTTATCCGTTTGTATATGCCATATCCATTACTGCCCAACCACAATGTTCCATCTTTAGCTTCGCAAAAACAGCTGATTTTTTCTATCAGTTCCGATTGAGGGTTATCCAGCTTATAGTTTAAGTGACGATATTGAAATTCTCCTTCTTTTGATTGAGGAGAGCGAGAGTTAAGATCAATGATGTAAACGCCTTCTGTAGAACCTATCCATAGTTTGTTGTTTCTATCGATAATGGCGCCGAGGCATCCGCGAACATTTTCTGCCATACGGTTAACAAAAGGAGAAATGAACTTTTGAGTTACCATATCATAGAAAAAGAGCCCTCTATTAGCACCTATCCACATTCCATGATTGATAGGATCGTAAACGAGTACTGCTATGAAGAATAATGGAAACCCTGTTTCCGGATGGACCTCTATTACTTGGAGGGGACGATGAGGTGCTTTAGGGTTTACTACATTGATTCCGCCACCCCAGGTACCTACCCATAATCGCCCTTGGTTGTCATTGGCAAGGCTGCTGACTGAGTTGTGGCTTATCTCGCCACGTTCCCACCTATAGTGGAGAAATTGTTCAGTCCCCTGTCTTTTCAGGTTTAATCCTCCCTCTACTGTACCTACCCACAAACTTCCTTCTGTATCTTCATAAATAACGTTTACCGGATTGTCTGACAAGCTGGAGGGGTTTTCTTTATCATGTTGGTAATTGTGTATCGCCAAGCGTTTGGGAGTCAGCTTGTTGATTCCACCACTTTCAGTGCCAAACCAGATGTGTTGTCTGTCTACTTTGATACAATTGATAAAGTTGCTGTTCAACTGCTTGTTACCATTTGAACTATGAGTGAGGCGTTCGAAGTTGTCGGTGATGGGATTGTAAATGTTGACTCCACGTAATGTTCCTACAATCAGCTGTTTGTTATCCGTAATAGCGAGACTGGTCACGTACTTTTGTGAGAGTGAATGAGGGTCCTTTTGAATATGCTCGTAAAGCTTTCTTGTATTGTTGTTTTTGTTGTAGCGAAACAAGCCTACGTGCGTAGCTATCCATACTTCATTCTCTTTGGCCAACATATCCTTGAAATAAATGTCAGGCCAAAAAGTCAACTGCTCGGATATCGGGCTTTTCTCTAATTGATTGGGCGTTGTCGGATTTATCTTGTAGATGGTACCATTAATGCCAGTCCAGATGTTTCCGTCTTCGTCAATGTCTTTTAATAGGAGATCAGGCTCATACAGTTCGGGCAAATCTAAAGTGGATAGCGTTTCTATGTCGCCTACTGAGTTGAAGGTTATCCGGTGAAGCGCATGTTCGCTTTGCAACCAAATGCAGCCCTGTGAATCGAGAATAAGGGTATAAGCCGGTTGATTTAGTAGTTGAGATAAAAATCCCTTGGGGTCCTTAGGTATGATAGATTGCAAGGTAGTCAAGTCAATAATATCCGTACCTCCTTCGGATACTATCCAAAGGCGTTGAAAATTGTCTTCATATACATTGCGTATAAAGTTACTTTTAAGTTTGCAGTGCGGAGTATTGGGATTGAAATTGATAAACTCATAACCATCATAACGGGAAAGTCCGCCTCCGGCAGTGGATATCCAGAGAAAACCGCGGGTGTCTTTATAAATATCATCAATGAAATTGTGAGGTAGTCCGTCATCCATCGTGAGGTAAGAGACGTTATATTGGTCTGTGAAATGCTCTTGTGCCTGTAAGGGAGCAGACATAATAAGAAAGCTATATATAATAAGGTATATCAAGGAGTGGTCTTTCATATTGTTTCGTATTATTCAAGCAAAGTTAGAAGATTATTCGGAAATTTTAAAATAGCAATAGTGCTTTTTGTATTCAATGGATTGATTGTCCACCTTAAATATCCGTTTGTCCACCCTCCGACCTTTGGCAGAGCCTATTTTTGCAGTAGAAATTATTATTTGATGATATTATGAAAAGCGTACTACACGTAACTGCACTACTAATAAGTAGTCTGTTTGCTGGCTGCACTCCTGCTGCTTTTAGCCCTACTGTTTCACCTAATCCGTGGTCAGATGATTACTCTTTACTATCCTCTATGGAAAATTACCGTTCATGGGGTGTTTATAATGTACATGATCCATCGTGTCGTAAGATAGGCGATTATTATTATATGTATTCCACGGATGCTATTTTTCGGGAGAACCGTAAAGAGGCAAAAGATAAAGGTGTGCCTCTGGGTTTTATCCAAATGCGTCGTTCCAAAGATTTGGTAAATTGGGAATTTCTTGGCTGGGCATTGCCTGAGATTCCGCAGGAGGCGGTAGAGTGGGTGCGCTCTCATGCAGGAGGGCATGGAGCAACAAATATTTGGGCACCTTATATTATCTCTTACAATTCTAAATATAGATTATATTACTGTGTGTCGGCTTTCGGACGTAAAACATCCTATATTGGGCTGGCTGAATCAGATTCTCCCGAAGGTCCTTGGACTCTGTCAGGATGTGTTGTAAAAACAGATGATACGACAGCTATGAATGCTATTGATCCTAGCCTAACGATCGATCCTTCAACTGGTAAATGGTGGATGCACTACGGCTCCTTCTTTGGAGGCTTATATTGTGTGGAATTGAATCCGGAAACCGGACTTCCAATATTGGAAGATGATAAAGGACATTTGATAGCTTCTCGCGCTAATTATAAGAAGGATAATCTGGAAGCTCCTGAAATCATCTATCATCCCGATTTGAAAAAATATTTTCTGTTTGTATCCTACGATCCGCTAATGACTACTTACAACGTTCGTGTGGGGCGTTCAGACAAAGCGGAAGGTCCGTTCATTGATTACTTCGGAAAAGAGTTGAAAGATACAACGAATAACTTCCCCATTTTAACGGCACCCTACCGTTTCAAGAATCATCCCGGTTGGGCTGGAACAGCACATTGTGCCGTATTTACTTCAGACGATGGACAATATTTTATGGCTCATCAGGGACGTTTGTCACCCGAAAACCAAATGATGAATCTTCATGTACGTCAAATGTTCTTTACTGAAGATGGTTGGCCGGTTGTATCGCCTGAACGTTATACAGGTAGTAAAGTCCGGAATTTTTCTGCAACAGATTTGGTTGGCGAGTGGGAAATTATCCGTGTACAAGAACCCTTGTATGAACGACAATTGGAGGCCGGACAGATATTGTGGGGCGAAGGTGAACTGCAAGAAGAGGAATGGAATCTGTCTCACTCCTTCTATCTGAAAAAAGATGGAAAGTTAGGAGAGAATAAAGGATCTTGGGATTTTACCCAAGAAGACCAATCCTTGCAACTGACACTCGATGGAGAAACAGTGAAACATCTGATCGTGTTTGCTGGGCACGACTGGGAGAATGAAACAGAGACCATTCTATTTACCGGTCTGGATAGTCGTGGACGTTCTGTATGGGGAAAAAGAATTCAATAACCAATTATAATTTTTATTTTGACATCATGAAAAGATACACAGGATTATTAACAGCGCTGACTCTTACGGCGGGTATGGCGCTTCAGGCACAAACCAATGAGTTTGTCATACAAACCAAGAAATTGGGTGCGGAGATTCAACCTACTATGTATGGGTTGTTCTTTGAGGATATCAACTATGCCGCTGATGGCGGACTTTATGCCGAGTTAGTGAAGAATCGTTCGTTTGAATTTCCTCAACATTTGATGGGGTGGAAAACTTATGGCAATGTAACCTTGCAAGATGACGGCCCTTTTGAAAGAAATCCGCATTATGTACGTTTGGCCAATCCGGGACATCCGCATAAGCATACCGGACTAGATAATGAAGGCTTCTTTGGTATCGGTGTAAAAGCAGGAGAGGAGTATCGCTTCTCTGTATGGGCACGTGTGTCGCCAGGTGGAATATCAGAAAAAATACGTGTAGAATTGGTAAATACCAAATCTATGGGCGAGCATCATGCTTTTGCCACTGAAACGTTGACTATTGATTCGAAGGAATGGAAAAAGTATCAGGTCATCTTGAAACCGAATGTCACGGATCCAAAGGCGACTCTTCGTGTTTTTTTGGCATCAAAAGGTGCCATTGATTTGGAGCATGTCTCTCTTTTCCCGGTTGATACATGGAAGGGACATGAAAATGGCCTGCGTAAAGACCTTGTGCAAGCTTTAGCTGACATCAAGCCGGGTGTGTTTCGTTTCCCCGGTGGATGTATTGTAGAAGGTACGGATTTAGATACACGCTATGATTGGAAGAAATCTGTAGGTCCGGTAGAGAACCGTCCTTTGAATGAGAATCGTTGGGAATATACTTTCCCGCATCGTCTTTATCCCGATTACTTTCAAAGCTATGGATTGGGTTTCTTTGAATTCTTCCAACTTTCGGAAGAAATAGGAGCGGAGCCACTTCCTGTATTGAGTTGCGGACTGGCTTGTCAGTTTCAGAATTCAGATGCAGAGGCGCATGTGGCTGTTTGCGACTTGGAGAGTTATGTGCAAGATGCTCTTGATTTGATAGAATTTGCCAATGGAGATGTAACAACGAAATGGGGAAAACTGCGTGCCGATATGGGGCATCCCGCATCGTTCGATCTGAAATTTATCGGTATAGGTAATGAGCAGTGGGGAGCAGAATACCCGGAACACCTCGAACCATTTATCAAGGCCATACGTAAAGTGTATCCAACTATCAAGATTATCGGAAGTTCCGGTCCCGATTCTGAAGGAAAGCAATTCGAATATCTATGGCCGGAAATGAAACGTTTGAAAGTTGACTTAGTAGATGAGCACTTTTATCGTCCCGAAAGTTGGTTCCTAAACGAGGGAGCGCGCTATGATAATTATGACCGTAAAGGTCCGAAGGTGTTTGCCGGAGAATATGCTTGTCATGGAAAAGGTAAAAAATGGAATCATTTTAATGCCGCTCTGCTTGAAGCTGCATTCATGACAGGATTAGAACGCAATGCAGATATTGTACACATGGCTACTTATGCTCCTTTGTTTGCTCACGTAGAAGGTTGGCAATGGCGCCCGGATATGATCTGGTTTGATAATTTAAATTCAGTCCGTACTGTAAGTTACTATGTACAGCAGCTCTATGGGCATTACAAAGGTACTAATGTGCTTTCCTTGACAATGAATAAAAAATCTGTAACAGGTGCCGAAGACCAGAATGGTCTGTTTGCGAGTGCGGTTTATGATAAGGATACGAGTGAAATTATAGTGAAGGTTGCCAACACTTCTGATCAGGTTCAACCTCTGTCATTGAAGTTTGAAGGATTAAAGAAACAAGATGTACTTTCCGATGGACGTTGTATTAAACTTCGTTCGGATAATCCTGACAAAGATAATACAATAGAGTCTCCGTCTGCTATTCAGCCTCAGGAAACTCCGGTTTCTATTGAGGGTCAGGCTTTGAATGTAGAGTTGGAACCGAAAACATTTGCAGTTTATATTTTTAAAAAGAGATGAAACTAATGAAGATGTTGAGATTTAACAATATTAGATTGGGATTGGTTTCTTTTGTACTGGCAGCCTCGCAAGGGTTGTCAGCACAAAAAGATACTACTTTTGTAGCTACTGGCAATCCGATTGTCAAATATAAATATACGGCTGATCCTGGTGCGATGGTGCATAATGATAAAATGTATATCTATGCCGGACATGATGAATGCCCGCCATCGGCTGAACATTATCTCTTGAATGAGTGGTGTGTCTTCTCTTCGCCTGATCTGAAGACATGGACAGAACATCCTGTGCCCTTGAAAGCAAAAGACTTCTCTTGGGCAAAAGGAGAAGCATGGGCAAGTCAGGTCATTGCGCGTGATGGTAAATTCTATTGGTATGTCACTGTGGAGCATAAGGATGTTCCCGGAAAATCTATTGGCGTGGCTGTTGCCGATTCACCTCTCGGTCCTTTTGTTGATGCCCGTGGTTCTGCTTTAATAACCAACGACATGACCATAGAACAAACCAAAATCTATTGGGATGATATAGATCCTACGGTCTTTATAGATGATGATGGACAGGCCTATTTGTATTGGGGTAATACTCAGTGTTATTATGCCAAATTGAAGAAGAATATGATAGAATTGGATGGACCGATTGTTGCTGTGAATCTGCCTCGTTTCACCGAAGCTCCTTGGATACATAAGCGTGGAGATTGGTATTATCTTTCTTACGCTTCTGAATTTCCCGAAAAAATTTGCTATGCAATGAGCCGTAGTGTGACCGGTCCTTGGGAGTATAAAGGAATACTGAATGAAATAGCTGGTAATTCAAATACCAACCATCAGGCTATTGTCAAATTCAAAAGTGACTGGTATTTTATCTATCACAATGGCAGCATAAACCCCACAGGAGGAAGCTTTAGACGTTCCGTATGCATTGATCGCCTGTATTACAATGAAGATGGGACGATGAAACGAATTCAGATGACAACAGAAGGAGTGCAATAGGATTAGATTAGCATATATTTAAAGATTAGATTCGTTAATTAGTTTATTGAAAAAGACAAAAGCAAGGGCGTCTCCCCGTGATGGGAAGACGCCCTTTTAAATTGAGTTGAGTCGTTTTTAAACGAGTCTGCGCGCACCGTCGCTGATAACTACATCATATACTTTGGGGCTTCTGCCGAATTTTTCTTTGAATCTTTCTTTGGCATTCTGAATGAAGGTATCATACAGTTCATCTTTCACCAAATTGATGGTACATCCGCCGAAACCGCCACCCATTACGCGAGAGCCTGTTACGCCACAATCAAAAGCAAGATCGTTCAAGAAATCGAGTTCTTCGCAACTTACCTCGTAGAGTTTGCTCATGCCATGATGCGTTTCGTACATCTTATGACCTACTGTTTCATAATCGCCTTTTTCTAATGCATCACAAACATCGAGTACACGTTGAATTTCTTCGATTACATATTCTGCACGCATGTAATCTTCTTCGCTGATTTCAGCTTTTGACTCTTGCAACATCTCCATTGTGCAGTCGCGTAAGAATTCCACATGCGGATGTTTCTTTTGGATCGCGGCAACTGCAGCTTCACAGCTTTGACGACGTTTGTTGTATGCTGAAGAAGCCAATTCGTGTTTAACTACAGAATCTACCAATACCAAACGATAGCCTTGAGGATCGAATGGGAAATATTGATACTCTAGTGAACGACAATCCAAACGGATCAGACTGCCCTTTTTGCCGAATACAGAAGCAAACTGGTCCATGATACCGCAATTCACACCACAATAATTGTGCTCTGTTGCCTGTCCCACTTTAGCCAGTTCAAACTTATCTATTTTATTGTCCCCGAACAAATCATTTAATGCATAAGCGTAAGTGCTTTCTAAAGCGGCAGATGAAGACATTCCTGCACCCAAAGGCACATCACCGGAAAAAGTTGTATTGAAGCCTTTTACGTCAACACCACGCTTTATCATTTCTCGGCATACTCCAAAGATGTATCTTGCCCAACTGGCTCGAGGAGCATCTTCTTCCTTTAGACCGAACTCTACATAATCCTTCAAATCGATGGAATAGGCCTTCACTATGTCAGTGCCATTCGGTTTAACTTCAGCAACCATGCCTTTGTCGATTGCTCCGGGGAATACAAAACCACCGTTATAGTCTGTATGCTCACCAATAAGGTTGATACGTCCCGGAGAAGCGTAAACTGCTCCTGTTTCTCCATGAAAATGCTTGATGAAGCGGCTTCTTACGTGTTCTATATTCATGATATTTTCAAATTTATAAGTGAATAAATTAGTTATCTATATTTTTGTTAGTTGTTATTTATCATCTACAGAGATGTCTTTGTTTACGTTCTTACAACCTACCAAACCGTAGAAGAGCAGGTATGCGAGAGCAGCGATAATCAGCCAATAGCTGGCCATATAACCTACTGAGTCAGAGATGCTCTGTTGAATTAATGGTAATACTCCACCGCCTACAACCATCATCATGAAGATTCCGGATGCTTGTGCAGTATATTTTCCTAATCCTTCTACTGCAAGATTAAAGATACCACCCCACATTACAGAAGTACAAAGACCGCAAAGTACAAGGAATAATGCACTGATGGGTACTTGTGCTATCATAAAACCTTCACCTACAGTATAACCTGGCATGGAAACTGTGACAGCTTTCGGAGTGAAAATAGCAAGCAATACGAAAATAATAGCGGTAGCTGATACAGTAATTAACTGTGTACGGCTGGAAACTTTTCCACTGATTGCACTACTTGCAGTACGTCCTACAAGCATTAATAGCCAGTAGATAGCAGCAATCGCACCACCAATCGCAGCACCGTTCGTCAAAATTCCGGCACCTTTATCACTTGGGTCTGCAAGGTAGAAATTTAAAGTACCCGGTATCCCTATTTCAATACCTACATAAATGAAGATACCGATTACACCCAGTACGGTATGACGGAAACTCCATGGACTGTGGGAGAACTTTTCTTTCTTCACACCATTTTTCTGTAAGTGTGGTTCGGGAATAGCAACGAAAGAGATAATGAAAAATGCAGCAATGAATACGCCCATAGCAACAAAAAGAAGAGGAGCAACGTCTGACATCGCTGTCTGGCTCGTAACTGTACCGATTAAAGCACCTACGAACAATGGAGTCAATGTACCAGATAAAGAGTTAAGAGCTCCACCAGTCTGAATCAATTGGTTACCTTTGTTACCACCACCACCAAGGAGATTTAACATTGGGTTCACTACTGTATTAAGCATACATACACAAAAACCGCAGATGAATGCACCCAACAGATAGATGATAAAGTTTAGTTTGATAACATATTCACCAAAACCGAATACTTCGGCGTTTGCTCCAAATAGGCTGGAGAGATACTGCGTGAATAATCCTAGGAAACCCACTGCCATTGCAATTAATGCTGTTTTTTTGTAACCGATCTTAACGAGCATGTTACCAGCAGGAATTCCCATAAATAGATATGCTAAGAAGTTCATCATGTTTCCCATCATACCCAAAGTGTTCGAGCCTGCGTATTCATTTCTCCAGATTGTACCAAACGGTGCAGCAAGATTGGTAACGAAAGAAATCATCGCAAAAATAAAAAACATAGTAATAATGGCAACAAGATTACTGTTCTGTTTTTGTTGTGTCATGATTAAATAAAAATTATTAGTTTATAAAATTAGGTTAGTTATTTCATGCTTGCACACCAAACTTATAGATGGTGATTTGTTGGTATTCATCACCTGGCAGCAATACAGCCGACGGGAAATGAGGTTTATTAGGTGTATCGGGGAAACATTGAGCTTCAAAGCAGATGGCACTTCTTGCAGGGAAAGTTGCTCCATGGGCACCGGTGAAACCACCCAGCCAGTTTCCTGTATAAAGCTGTACTCCATTTTCTGTAGTATATACTTCCATTGTACGTCCACTGACAGGCTCTGTACACGTTGCTGCAAGATTTAATTCTCCACTTTCAGTCTTATTCAATACATAGCAGTGGTCATATCCTGCGCCATTTATCAATTGTTGGAATTTATCGTCAATTCTCTCACCAACTGTATGAGGAGTACGGAAATCCATCGGAGTATCTTCTACTTTTAGGATTTCTCCTGTAGGAATAGATACTTCATCAATAGGAACGTAAAAATCTGCGTTGATTGTAACGATATTATTTAAAACGGTAGGCGTAGGATTGGCAATACCTGCCAAATTGAAGAAACCGTGATTAGTCAAATTGACAATGGTAGCTTTGTCGGTAGTAGCCCGATATTCAATAACCAAGGCATTCGTTTCGTTTTCCAAACGATAGGTCATCTCTATCTCTAAGGTACCTGGAAAACCTTCTTCGCCATCTGGTGAGGTGTAGTTGAAGATAACGGTCGATGCATCGGGTTGGACAGCATCCCATACTTTTGTGTGGAATCCTGTGGGTCCGCCATGCAGCGAATTGGGACCATTATTGATTGTCAATGAATGTTCTTCACCGTAAAGTGTGAACTTACCTTCGGCTATGCGATTGCCATATCGGCCAATAGTTGTGCTGAGAAATGGTTCCGGACTATTGATGACGTGGTCTATACTATCGTGTCCTAGCACTACATTGGCATATTTCCCGTTTTTATCGGGTACCATAATGGAAAGGATGGCACATCCGTAATTAGTTACCGCAACCTCCATCCCTTGAGGATTTTTAAGGATAAATAATTCTGTTTTTTTAGTGTTTATATCCTTTTGAAAGTCTTTTTTTTCTAAATTGGATAAATTGCCTTCTGTTGGAGCAGTGTTTATCATATTCATGGTATTTTTAATTTTCTTGCAAATAAAGAGAATTTCTTTTGTTCCCCCAAGTAATTGGATGGAAATGTGGAGAACATTTTAGGAAAGTTTAGCGTTTAACAATTAGAATACAAATTGATATTTTTTGTATGTTTGTCCCCACAATCTATAAAGTGATATCATTAACTCAAAGATTTAAAATAGAACATCGAATGTATCCTCTAAAATTTGAGCCTATCCTGAAGCAGATTCTTTGGGGAGGCGACAAGATTATTTCATTCAAACAGTTGAATGAAGCCCTCTCTAACGTGGGTGAAAGTTGGGAAGTATCAGCTGTAGAAGGCAGTGAATCAATAGTTGCCAATGGAACTGACAAAGGTTTGACCCTGCCGGAAATGGTCAGAAAGTATAAAGAAGAATTGGTGGGCGAAGCTAACTATGCTCGTTTTGGAAATAAATTTCCTTTGTTGATAAAATTTATTGATGCCAAATTGGATTTATCTATTCAAGTACATCCGGATGACGACTTGGCAAAAAAACGTCATAATAGTTTTGGAAAAAACGAGATGTGGTATGTAATTGATGCAGATAAAGGTGCTAAACTTATTTCAGGCTTTTCAGAACAAATAACTCCGAAAGAATATAAAGATCGAATTTATAACGGTACGTTTGCCGAAGTTTTACAAACATGTGCTATAAAACCGGGAGATGTGTTTTATGTTCCTGCAGGTCGTGTTCATGGCATTGGCGCTGGTTCATTTGTTGCCGAAATTCAGCAGACTTCGGATATTACCTATCGTATATTCGATTATAACCGGAAAGACAAAGATGGAAAATCGCGCGAACTGCATACCAGCCAAGCTATTGATGCAATAAACTTCTCGGATGTACAAGACGATTTCCGTACAGAATATGAACATATAGAGAATGAGCCGGTAGAAATTGTTGCTAGTCCTTATTTTACTACATCTATCTACGAAATGACTGAAGAGATAACATGTGATTATTCTGAACTAGATTCCTTTGTTATCTTTATTTGTGTAGAAGGTGCTTGCAGCATTGTAGATGATGAAAAAAATGAAATCTCGTTGGTAGCCGGAGATACTATTTTACTTCCAGCTGCCACCCAAGAGGTGACGATCCAACCGCAAGGAAAAGTGAAGCTACTCGAAACTTATATTTGAATCATCAGCTATTAAAAGCTAAAAGGGGTGCGAATTAAATATTTTTTAATTCGCACCCCTTTGTATATCTCTTATTCCCCTTTTTCTTTTGTTACCTGCCCAGAAAATATCTGAATTTCCTCATGAGTTTTAATCCTAGTCTAACGCCATCGAAGACTGCCATGCCGGTATTGAATGCTCGCATCAGTGCATTAGCTTTATTGGTGGTAGAAGCAACAGGAGCAAATATCTCTCTTGTAATATTAGCCATAAGCGTTTTTTGCATACGTATCTCTTGCAATAAAGCAGCTTTTTGTTGTGCGATGCTTTCCAAAGTAACAGGCGTAGGTGTATTATCCATGGGCATTTATATTAATTAGATTTATCTAAAAAAAGTCCGGCAATAAACTTTACGGTTGGATTAAAGATTAGTTTTTTGCGGAATAAGACAAGCAGGATAATTAGCAAGACATGAAAACAGGCTATTAGTGCATAACTTGCAACCAATCCGCCTACCAAGGGAGCCAAAACATAAACCAAAGTAAATGATAAATGAAACAGAACCACTACGCCGAGGACAACAACCATTAACACTAATATAAGTGTTGAGAGTAGAATAGAAAGCTTTTCAGTAACTTCCAGTTTGGTATATTCCCTTTGCAGTTCTAGATACTTCTTGAACTCAATGAATAATTGCTGGATATTTTCAATGCTTTTATCGTCTGCGAACATAGTGGGTCTGTTTTTAGTACCATTATTCTGTTACTTCTCCTTTGATTTCTGCGGCAATTTCATCTACCAAGTCTTCCATCTCATTTCGACTCAGACGGATGCCTTTTTTACGAAGAATTTCCGCAATTTTATTACGAGTGTCTTCTCCTTTTTCAGGAGCGAATAAAATACCGAGGGCTGCACCTACGGCTGCACCACCCAAGAAAGCTGCTAAAACATTCAATCCTTTCATGATGTAATCCTTTCTTATTTTAGAGGTTTATATGACAAAAATAACAATAATTTTTGAAAGATTGTTCGAAACTCTCGTCTTTTTTCAAGTTTTATATCATGAAGTTAAAGAATCATCTCTTCTTTTTCGCTTCAGGCTGTGTTGCCTGTTTTTTTCTTCTCCAGAAGTCACCGTTTGAACGGTTACCGCGATATTTTTTATCCTCTTTGGCTTTTACTTTTATTTCTTCGGTCTTTATTACCTGAGCTTTAATGCCTGCGGGGGTGATGAAAGGATGTTCCTTTATGACTGGAATTATTTTTCCTATCAGCTTTTGAATATCTTTTAGGTAAGCTAACTCTTCTGATTCACAAAAAGAGAGTGCGACACCATTATGTCCGGCCCGTCCGGTACGTCCGATGCGGTGTACGTAAGTTTCCGGGATATTGGGTAATTCATAATTGATTACATGCGATAACTGATCTACATCAATGCCTCTTGCTGCGATATCTGTTGCGATCAGTACGCGTAAGGTATGGCTTTTGAAGCCGGTTAATGCACGTTGACGGGCATTCTGTGATTTGTTACCATGTATAGCTTCTGCCGGAATTCCTGATTTACTAAGAATACGTGCAAGTTTATCTGCACCATATTTCGTTCTGGTAAAGATTAATACAGACTCTATGGCTGGGTCTTTTAGTAAATGAATCAGCAAATCCTTCTTCTCATTTTTTTCCACAAAGTAAATGGATTGAGAAATTGTGTCGACGGTGGACGAAACCGGAGTTACTTCAACCTTTTCCGGATCAGTCAACATAGAGTTAGCTAGTGCCTCTATTTCAGAAGGCATGGTCGCAGAGAAGAATAAGGTCTGTCGTTTGGCAGGCAGTAGCTTCAAAATGCGACGAATGTCGTGAATAAAACCCATGTCGAGCATGCGGTCAGCTTCATCCAGCACAAAGAAGTCAAGTGTCTTCAGATTAATAAACCCTTGATTGACCAAATCTTGCAGACGCCCGGGGGTAGCAATCAATATTTGTACGCCTCGCTTTAACTCATCCGTCTGTGGCTTTTGACCTACCCCGCCAAAGATGACTGTGTGTCTTAATCCGGTGTACTTACCGTATGCCTCAAAACTTTCACCTATTTGTATTGCTAACTCTCGGGTGGGGGTTAGAATCAGTGCTTTGATTCCTTTACGATTATCCGTTTTATATAATTTTTGTAAGATCGGAATAGAAAAAGCGGCGGTTTTGCCGGTTCCGGTTTGAGCACATCCTAATAAATCTTTTCCTTGTAGTAATATGGGGATAGATTTCTCTTGTATGGGGGTAGGAGTAGAATATCCCTCTTCTTGAAGAGCCTTTAGTATGGGCTCTATTAGTTTTAAATTTTCAAATGTCATGTAGTTAATTAAATGGGCCTCATGCCCTGTTATAAAGCGCAAATATACGGTAAGTCTTTTGAGGGAATTCTGTTTTGTGATAGGGTTTAATTATATTTAACTAAGGATGAAGAAGGATAATTGTATGTTATAGCGTACTTTTGTTCCATACTTTAGATTAATAGATTCAAAAGTCATAAAAATAGTAGAAAATAAGAGGGGTGGCATTCTTCTTTTTTTCTGGAAAGAGGCTTTCTTTGCTGTGTTTATTGAAAGATGATGGTTTGACAACGTTTTTTAGGAATTATTCTTTGAAAGATGACGAAATTTCTATTAATTTGCTGCTTGAAACCGTAAAGGCTAAAAGAACGATGATGATGTTGAAAAGACGAAAAGAAAAGGTGTCTTTAAAGTGGGAGAGTTGTCTCATTTCATCATCCATAGTGAGATAGGAAGAACCGACTTCTTTTTCAGAAAGAGGGATTGATATAGAAGATAAGAATAGACGTATAAATTATTAACAAAAAAATAAGAAAGATGAAAAAATTAGCAGTATTGGGAATGGGAGTGTGCATTGCTTTGGCATTCTCTTCTTGTAAATCAAGTGAAAGTGCTTATAAAAAAGCATATGAAAAGGCTAAACAACAAGAACTCGCTGAACCGCAAACTACTAACGTAGAAGAAGTAGCTCCTATAGTAAGCGCCCCTGTGCAAGCTAAAGTTGTCGAAAGCGCTTCTGCTGGAGTACGTCAGGAGAAAGTAACTGTTGTATCTGGAACCAATGGTTTGAAGGATTATAGCGTAGTATGTGGTAGCTTTGGTGTGAAAGCCAATGCCGAAAATTTGAAAAGCTTCTTGGATAACGAAGGTTATAATTCTCTTGTTGTATTCAATGCCGATGCAGCTATGTATCGTGTAGTGGTCAGTACTTTTTCAGACAGAGCTTCGGCAGCTAATGCACGTGATGCATTCAAAGCAAAATACTCTAATCGTAAAGATTTCCAAGGTTCTTGGTTGTTGCTTCGCATAAATTAATAAAATTCTTTTTGGTAATTTATAAGAAAGGAGTACTTCTCTCCTTTCAAGTTAAGGCAGTAGCTGTGAAGTTGCTGCCTTTTTCGTATGATTGTGAAAAGTACTTATAAATACATCCCTTTCGTATAAAAGAAGTTATAAAACGAGAAGCGGAAACTTTGTAAGATGAAAAAGTTTTTAAATTTGTAATTTGTCTATATAATAGCATATAATATGGAACAACAATACATACTAAAAGCGATTGATGCAGCTCTGCAAGCTGGTGAAAAAATACTCTCCATTTACAACGATCCGGCGTCAGACTTTCAGATAGAACGAAAAGCAGATAACT
This sequence comes from uncultured Bacteroides sp., assembly GCA_945607605.1. GTDB lineage: Bacteria > Bacteroidota > Bacteroidia > Bacteroidales > Bacteroidaceae > Bacteroides. Next base: position 15,283 of record CALYZE010000003.1, on the reverse strand, counting down.
CCCCGCTGACAGTAGCTGACCGGAAGGCACATGAAACTATAAGTGGCTTTTTGCTTGACACTCCCTTCCCTATATTAAGTGAAGAGGGAAAACATTCGCCATATTCTGAACGGAAAAATTGGGAAGCTTTATGGATTGTAGATCCTTTGGATGGAACCAAAGAGTTTATTAAACGAAACGGAGAGTTTACTGTAAATATTGCATTGGTTCGTAACTCTGTGCCTGTGATGGGAGTGATTTACTTGCCGGTAAAAAAAGAACTTTATTTTGCAGAAGAGAATCTGGGAGCATATAAGATTTCTGACATTGTGGCGCGCGGAGAAGCTTCCTTGGATGACTTGATAGCTTCTGCCACCCATTTACCGCAAGACAGATTACATGATTCTTTTGTAATTGTAGCATCTCGCTCGCATTTGACACCGGAGACGGAGGTTTATATGGAAAAAATGAAGCAGCTGCATTCGGAAATTGAATTGATTTCAAGTGGTAGCTCCATTAAAATCTGTTTGGTAGCTGAGGGAAGGGCAGATGTATATCCTCGCTTTGCACCAACAATGGAGTGGGATACTGCAGCAGGGCATGCCATTGTCCGTGCAGCTGGAATGGAGATATATCAGGCTGGAAAAGAAGAACCTTTGTTGTATAATAAGGAGGATTTACTGAATCCTTGGTTTATTGTAGAAACCAAACGAATCTAAATAAAATAACGACTGAAATGACGTTTGAAATTCTGTTTGTATTGTTGGCACTATTAGGCATGGTGATTGCCCTGGTACTAGATAAGATGCGCCCAGGGATGGTGCTCTTCTCAGTCGTTGTGTTATTTCTTTGTGTCGGCATTTTAACTCCAAAAGAAATGCTGGAGGGTTTTAGTAATAAGGGGATGATTACTGTGGCGTTACTTTTTCTCGTCAGTGAGGGAGTGCGTCAATCAGGAGCGTTGGGGCAGCTCATTAAGAAGTTGTTACCGCAAGGTAAAACGACTGTTTTTAAGGCGCAGCTCCGTATGTTGCCGACCATCTCATTTATTTCTGCTTTTTTGAATAATACTCCGGTAGTTGTTATTTTCGCTCCGATTATCAAGCGATGGGCGGAATCAGTGAAACTTCCTGCCACTAAATTTCTTATTCCACTTTCGTATGTAACCATTTTAGGAGGTATATGTTCGTTGATTGGTACTTCTACCAATCTGGTGGTGCATGGCATGATATTGGAAGCGGGATATGAAGGATTCACGATGTTCGAATTGGGCAAGGTGGGAATTTTTATTGCCGTAGCAGGTATTATTTATCTGTTTATATTTTCTTCCAAGCTATTGCCGGATGTACGTACCGATGCCTTTAAGCAGGATGAGGAACCGGAAGAGACAGGTGATTTGCATCCTGTGGAAGCTGTTCTGGGACCTCGTTTCCCAGGTATCAACAAAAAGATTGAAGATTTTAACTTCCAGCGTCACTATGGCGCTAAGGTGAAAGAAATAAAGCGTGGTGGACAGCGTATTTTTCAGAATCTCCCCAATGAGTATTTTCGTGAGGGTGACACACTGGTCATTATGGCGGATGATTCTTTTATTCAAACCTGGGGAGAATCTTCTGTTTTTGTGTTATTGGCCAATAGCCGTGATACAGAACCTGTTCCGGGCAAAGGTAAACGTTGGTTTGCTCTTCTTTTATTAATTCTGATGATTACTGGAGCTACGATTGGTGAACTTCCGTTTGTAAAAGAGATTTTCCCGGGGGTTAAGCTGGATATGTTTTTCTTTGTTTCCATTACTACCATTATCATGGCATGGACAAAGATTTTTCCTGCCCGTAAATATACGAAATATATATCTTGGGATATATTGATAACCATTGCCTGCGCTTTTGCGATCAGTAAGGCGATGGTAAACTCGGGAGTGGCCGATATAGTGGCCTCTTATATCATAGAGATGAGCGATCATTGCGGGCCTCATGTCTTGTTGGCTGCTATGTTTATCATCACCAACGTCTTTACAGAACTCATCACCAACAATGCAGCAGCGGCTCTTGCTTTTCCATTGGCACTGTCCATTTCTGCGCAGATGGGAGTTAGTCCGATGCCGTTCTTTGTTGTCATTTGTATGGCCGCATCTGCCAGTTTCTCTACCCCCATCGGCTATCAAACGAATTTAATTGTTCAGGGTATCGGTAATTATAAGTTCACAGATTTTGTAAGAATTGGATTACCGTTAAATATAATCACTTTTTTAATTTCTATTTTCTTAATTCCATTGATTTGGCCCTTTTAATTGAATGATGACAAATACTAATATATACCCTATTTTTGATAGAATGTTGGCTCGGCAAGATAAAGAAGAATTGCTTGGTCAGCATAGTGTGATGATTTGGTTTACCGGCTTGAGTGGTTCCGGCAAGAGTACAATTGCTATTGCTTTAGAACGTGAATTGCATAAGCGTGGATTACTTTGCCGTATTCTGGATGGAGATAACATCCGAAGCGGCATTAATAACAATCTGGGATTTACAGAGACTGATCGAGTCGAAAATATTCGGCGGATTGCAGAAGTTTCCAAACTCTTTATCGATGCAGGCGTTATTACCATTGCAGCTTTCATTAGTCCGAATAATGATATTCGTGAAATGGCTGCTACTATAATCGGAGAAGAAGATTTTTTGGAAATTTATGTCAGCACACCCATTGAGGAGTGTGAACGGCGTGATGTCAAAGGTCTTTATGCAAAGGCGCGTAAAGGTGAAATAACGAATTTCACAGGCATATCAGCTCCTTTTGAAGCGCCCGATCATCCGGCTCTGATGCTGGATACGTCCATTCTTAGTCTGGAAGAATCTGTAAACAAACTGTTAGCACTTATATTACCAAGAATTCAGAAGAAATAACATATAATGAAAGAAGAGTATAAACTAAGCCACTTGAAAGAACTCGAAGCTGAGTCTATTCATATTATCCGCGAAGTGGCGGCGGAGTTTGAGAATCCGGTGATGCTGTATAGCATAGGTAAGGATTCTTCAGTGATGGTGCGCCTAGCCGAAAAAGCATTCTATCCGGGCAAAGTACCTTTCCCTTTGATGCACATTGATTCTAAATGGAAATTCAAAGAGATGATCGAATTTCGCGATGAATATACCAAAAAATATGGTTGGAATTTGATTGTTGAGAGTAATATGGAAGCTTTTCATGCCGGTGTAGGGCCGTTTACTCATGGCAGCAAGGTTCATACCGACTTGATGAAAACGCAGGCATTGCTTCATTCATTGGATAAGTATAAATTTGATGCAGCTTTTGGGGGCGCGCGCCGCGACGAAGAAAAATCTCGTGCCAAAGAACGTATTTTCTCTTTCCGTGATAAGTTCCATCAATGGGACCCTAAGAATCAACGCCCGGAGTTGTGGGATATTTATAATGCCCGTGTTCATAAAGGCGAGAGTATCCGTGTTTTTCCTTTGAGCAACTGGACAGAACTTGATATCTGGCAATATATACGTTTGGAGAATATTCCGATTGTACCCTTGTACTTTGCCAAAGAACGTCCTTGTGTTGAGATTGACGGAAACTTGATTATGGCAGATGATGACCGCTTGCCGGAACAATATCGTGATCAAATAAAGATGCGTATGGTGCGTTTCCGTACATTGGGATGCTGGCCGTTGACCGGTGCTGTTGAAAGCAATGCCGATTCGATAGAAACGATTGTAGAAGAGATGATGACAACTACCAAAAGTGAACGTACGACTCGTGTGATTGATTTTGACCAAGACGCAAGTATGGAACAGAAGAAACGCGAAGGATACTTTTGACGAATTTAAAATTAATAATTAATAATTTAAGGATGAATGATTCTAAGCTTGATATAAAGGCTTTCTTAGATAAGGATGAACAAAAGGATTTGTTACGTCTATTGACGGCTGGTTCTGTGGATGATGGAAAATCAACCTTGATAGGCCGCTTGTTGTTCGATAGCAAGAAGTTGTATGAAGACCAGTTGGATGCATTGGAACGCGACAGTAAGCGTATGGGAAATGCTGGCGATCATATAGATTATGCCCTGTTGTTAGATGGCTTGAAGGCTGAACGTGAACAAGGTATCACTATTGATGTGGCTTACCGTTATTTTTCTACGAACAATCGTAAATTTATTATTGCTGATACTCCGGGACACGAACAATACACGCGAAATATGATTACCGGTGGCTCTACTGCCAATCTGGCCATTATTCTGGTGGATGCACGTACGGGAGTTATTACGCAAACTTGCCGTCATACCTTCCTGGTGTCATTGTTGGGAATTAAGCATGTAGTGCTTGCTGTCAATAAGATGGACTTGGTGGATTTCTCGGAAGAACGTTTTAATGAGATTATCGGAGAATACAAGCAATTCGTAGCACCACTGGGAATTCCTGATGTGACTTGCATTCCCTTGTCTGCCTTAGATGGTGATAATGTGGTAGAGATCTCCGAACGTACCCCTTGGTATAACGGTGTGTCGCTTCTTGACCTCCTTGAAACGGTACATATTGACAATGACCATAATTTGTCTGACTTCCGTTTCCCCGTACAGTATGTGTTGCGCCCTAATCTTGATTTCCGGGGATTTTGTGGCAAGGTGGCAGCCGGCATTGTGCGTAAGGGAGATGAAGTGATGGCATTGCCATCCGGAAAGAAGTCTCGTATTAAAAGCATTGTTACGTACGACGGAGAATTGGATTATGCCTTCCCGCCTCAATCTGTGACATTGACCTTAGAAGATGAAATCGATGTATCGCGGGGGGAGATGTTGGTGCATCCCGATAACCAGCCTATTGTAGCTCGTAATTTTGAGACTATGTTGGTTTGGATGGATGAGGAACCTATGGATACCAACAAATCATTCTTTGTGAAGCAGACTACCAGTCAGAGCCGTACACGTATTGATAGCATCAAGTATAAAGTGGATGTCAATACCATGGAACAACTTTCTATTGAAAATGGAAAATTGACCCAAGAGACGCTCCCCATGCAGCTCAATCAAATAGCTTGTGTGGTGTTGACAACTGCTAAAGAATTGTTCTTTGATTCTTATCAAAAGGATAGAGCTACCGGTTCTTTCATCTTGATAGATCCTATCACCAACAATACGAGTGCGGTAGGAATGATTATAGGTAGAGTAGAGGATAAGGATATGCATTTGGCTGCGGATATTCCGATATTGGATTTGAAGAAGCTGGGAATCGCTCCTGAACACTATGATGCCATAGAGCAAGCAGTAAAAGAACTGGAACGACAAGGATTTGAGATTATACTTAATAAATAACAGCTGATGGGATTAATAGAATTCAATAAACTACCGATAAACACGTTGGTTGGAGCAGATTGGAAGACGTTTAATGACATCACGAGAGGACGTCAGATGGATGCTGCCTATAAAGGCAAATATCGTTTAACTAAAGCTGTTTGTCGTTTGCTATCTACTTTAGCACCTTTGCAAGATAGGCGTTATGAAAAGTTGTTGGCTAACAAACCGTTGGAACATGATCCTGTGTTTATTTTGGGACACTGGCGCAGTGGAACAACGTTTGTACACAACGTTCTTTCCTGTGATAAGCATTTTGGCTATAATACCACTTACCAAACTGTATTCCCTCATCTGATGATGTGGGGACAGCCATTCTTTAAGAAAAATATGAGTTGGCTGATGCCTGATAAGCGCCCTACTGATAATATGGAATTGGCCGTTGACCTTCCTCAAGAGGAGGAGTTTGCTTTAGCCAATATGATGCCTTATACCTATTATAATTTCTGGTTCTTGCCGAAATATCAACAGGAATATGCGGATAAATATCTATTGTTTGATGATATTACGGAATCAGAGTTGAAAGTCTTTGAAGAGACTTTCAATAAATTGATAAGGATTTCACTTTGGAATACAAAGGGCACTCAATTTTTAAGTAAGAATCCACCGCATACCGGACGCGTCAAGGAACTTGTAAAAATGTTTCCCAATGCCAAGTTTGTCTATCTGATGCGCAATCCTTATACAGTGTTTGAAAGTACGCGTAGCTTCTTTACCAATACAATTCAACCTTTGAAATTGCAAGATGTTTCTAATGAAGAGTTGGAAAAGAATATTTTGTCTATTTATGCCAAACTGTATCATAAGTATGAGGCAGATAAGCTGAGTATTCCGGCTGGTAATCTTATTGAGGTGAAGTTTGAAGACTTTGAGGCTGATGCTATGGGAATGACCGAGACTATTTATAAGAATTTGTCTATTCCGGGTTATGATGAAGCACGTGCTGATATCGAGAAGTATGTAGGTGGTAAGAAGGGTTACAAAAAGAATAAATATAAGTATGATGATCGTACTTTGCAGCTGGTTCAAGACAACTGGAGCTTTGCATTGGAACAATGGAAGTACGATCTGTAAATAATAACCATTAACAATTGATAATTGGTCATTGAGAATTTCCTTGCAGTTTACTAGGCATTCTAATTCTTAGGGATAAATTTTCAGTTTTCAATTAAATAAGATGATTCAAAAGAAAATTTGTATGTTGGGGGTGCTGTCTGCGACGCTCTGTTGTGGAACAATGTCGGCGCAGCAGCACAAAGTTGAGATGATTCCTTTCGGAAATATGGATCAATGGGTTGACCGTCAGATAAAGGAATCGGGTATTATCGGAGGGGCTACCAAGAATGTATATGCTGTTGGTCCCACCACAACAATTCAGGAGAATAAACCCTATAAAAATATGGGCGGCTCTCCTTGGGCTACCTCTAATGTAATGGCCAAAGTGGCGGGTATTACTAAAACGAACACGTCTGTCTTTCCTGAGCGAAGGGGAGATGGATTTTGCGCGCGTATGGATACTCGTATGGAGAGTGTGAAGGTTTTGGGAATCGTAGATATAACGGTGTTGGCGGCTGGCTCCATATTTTTGGGTGAGGTGCATGAACCCATTAAGGGAACTAAGAATCCACAAAAAATGTTGGACTCTGGTATTCCTTTCACAAAGAAACCGATTGCTATTCAATTCGACTATAAGGTGAAGATGTCCGATCGCGACAAGCGTATTCGTGCAACAGGATTCAGCCGCATCACTGATATGGAAGGAAAGGATTTTCCGGTAGCGAACTTATTCTTGCAGAAGCGTTGGGAAGATGAAAAAGGTAATCTCTATGCTAAGCGCATAGCAACCATGGTAGTGCGTTATTATGCTACTTCTGATTGGCATAATAATGCGACTTATTCCATTATGTATGGAGATATCACTGGTGATCCTGCCTATAAAGCTCACATGATGCGTCTTCAGGTAGAAGAGCGTTATGCTGTCAATAGTAAAGGCGAGAGTGTTCCTGTTACAGAAGTAGCCTGGGGGACAGAAGAAGATGTGCCTACCCATTTGGTACTACAATTTGCTTCAAGCCATGGTGGGGCTTATATAGGCTCTCCCGGCAACTCCCTTTGGATTGATAATGTGAAGTTGATATATTAAGTTTCTTCACTTACGATAAAAAGCAAAGGGTGCACTTCTTAATCATGGAAGTGCACCCTTTGCTTTTTTCTTTTTCTTTTTTCTACCTTAGATAGATCTTGTAAGTTAATCCACCGCTAAAGTATTGCATTTTTTGCATTTCTAACTGTACATGCAAATGATTGAATAATAAATAAGTTGCTCCTATGGCGAAATCTTTTGAATCATATTCCGCTATCAATCGTAGCTGCGGGTGAAAGGTTGGATTGTACGTAACGCCCAACGCTAAACCATTTAGGTTATATTCTTTTCTATTGTTATAAAGATAGGAGAGATGAACGCCCACCTCTTCTTTTCCAATAGGAATATGTTTGGTTGCTGCCACATAAAATCGGCAAAAATAGCCGTTCCCGTCTGTTGAGGAAATCTGCCCATCGCCCGATTCTGTATAAGGGTCTGAAGTTCCAAACACTACAGCAGGCATATGCTTCCAGAATTGTCCTTCTTTTAGGGCTCTCAAGCGAATGGAGAAATACCGGTCTTGATTGGTAAATCCTGTATAGCCATGTGGCCCGAGTCCTAATGCTTCTGCTTTAAATAAAGTACAAGTATAGGCCACTTCCATCCAAGGAAATATAGTAACGTTGAGAAAATAGTTATAAGTGTGATAGTACCAAGTAGGAGGCGTCAGCTCCTGATTCATGAAATTACCACCAATCATGACCGTTTTGTCACGTTGCATTTCTGCGGAGGGAGCATGTAGCAAACCGGTTGTACCATATGTCAATTGGGCTGAAATACCCAAGGATAAGCAAGAAAACAGTACAAAAAAGAGTAGCTTAAACTTCATCATTACATATAATAGTTTCAGTTCAGAAAACGGAATTTGCTTCACAGCATAAATTATTAATCAAAAGAAGGCGCCTGAAATCCAGACGCCTTCTTTTAGAGTCTATTGTTATTAGGAGATATTATTCCAGAATAACTACGCGGTTCAACAAGTTCTTACCGAACATGTTTTCAGTACCACCAAAGCCTACGAGTTCAAGTTGGTCTTTGTCAACGCCTTCAGCGATCAAAGTATCGTAAACAACCTGAGCACGCTTTTCAGACAATTTCTGGTTCCAAGAAGCGCTACCTGTAGCCTTGTCAGCATAACCGGCAACTTTGTATTTCTTATCAGGATTAGCCTTCAAAGTCTTAGCAGCCAATTGGATGTTAACCTTACCGTAGTCATCTAAGCGAGCGCTACCGATCTTGAAGAAGATAGCACGAGGACCAGCCACTTCAATTTCCTTAACAACTTCCTTAGTTTCAGGTTTCACGTTAGCCAAAGCATTCTTGCAGTTAGCCAAGTCAGCCTGAGCCTGTGCAAGTTCACTTCTGTACTTGTTGATTTCTGCATTGAGTGCATCTTCGTCAACATTCGATACGCGAGCAAATTTTTTGCCACCGAAAGTATAAGCAACACCTAAGTTCAAACGAGCAGTAGCTTCAGCCTTACGACAGTCACTTGCATCACCGAAGATAGAAGGAGTAACACCTACACGACCTTCAAGGTTGATAGCCCATTTGGGGTTGATATCATAAGACATACCCAAACCAGCAGTTGCACCGAAACGAACTTTCTTGTCACCATCATTCTCAAGCAGATATTCATCTGTTTCAGTAGTAGCATTAGTGAAAGAAGTACCCTTAGAAGCGTAGTTTGCAGTAGGACCTCCGAACAAGTACAAGTTGAATGCGCGGTCAGGATTGTAACCACCAAACAAGTTAATCAAGTTCAACATAGCGTCCAAGTTCACTTCACCGAACTTCTTGCAATACTTGTGATATTGAGTAGCACCGCTTACGAAGTAGCTGTTATCCTGGTCATCAAGGCTCTGTGAAATGCCGCTAACGACACCACGAACACCCCATACCGGAGTAATGTACTTACCAAACTGAATGTTGAAGTTCAGTGTTGGAGTGTTAAAACCATCGTTGAGTACGGACATACCGCCAACGCCAAAGCCAACGAACAAGTTGTCGCTTGCTTTCTTCGTATAATAATTCTTCTTAGCTTCCTGTGCATTACCAGCTACAGTCAAGCCTGCCAATAAAATTGACGCGAGCAAGAATTTTGCTTTCATTTTGTTATATCTTTTTAAAGTTATCATTATTATTTACCCAACACTCTATTATTCAGCTTCAATGAGACCGCCACCAGCGTTATCACCATATCCGTGAGTACCATGACCTTGTCCGTGTACGTAGTGAGCATTGAATGCTGCTTCTTCAGGCTCAATGCTATAGTTGTTGTTAGCAACTGTAGTGAATGTACCTACAATATCGTTTCCACCTTTACGAATAACATTGTAAACAGTTGTAGTTACAACACCCTTGTAAGTTACTCTGTAATAAGCCCAAGCAGAGAAAGTATAAGTTACTTCTTCCTTTTTAGACTTGTTGTAAGTCATGTTAGCAGCCAAAACGTCCAATGGTGCATAGGTAGTTGTAGCTTCTTGTTCATTGTAAGCCATGTATTCAAATGAACGAGTCAATAAGTACTCGTTGTCGTTCAAACACCAGTTGCTACCACCGTGAGCGTGAGTTTGGTCACCCAACGGTTTGGTTACTAAGTTAACATCATTCTTAGATTTCACTGCAAAGGTATACACAGAAGAAAGAATAACATTGGCGCTATATGTTACTTTACCACCCACTTTCTTTGCGTCTGTACCTATAGTAGCTTTACCTGTCATGCCATCGTAAGCTGCAGTTACAGTTACCTCACCACCTTTGTAGCCAGCAGGGAAGCTAGTCATGCCAGTAGCAGTCAATGCACCGGTTACTGTAACAGTTGCTTGGCTAGTGATGTCTGTACCAGTCAATGCATCCATAACGGTTACATTCAATGTAACTTCTGCAGGACTGGTCTGGAAAGTTGCATTCAAATCCTCATTCTCACAAGATGTAAGCAGAGAACCTGTCATAAATACTAAGGCAGATGCGAATATCGCACCCATGCCGTTTACGAATTTACTTTTCTTCATCTCAATTTAAAATTTAAAAATTTAACAATTCTGATTTAATAAAATATGGGTTAAAACTATTTTCTTGCATAATATTATCTCCAGCTTCTGCCCTATATTGTTTGTAATAATATCGCTCATTACCGGAGTTATAGGCAATTCCAAAATTGGGAGAGGTGTTAACTCTCGGCCAATTCTTATGCCTTTTGTATTTATAAGGTGGCAAGGCAACTTGAAAACGAAATCCACCATTTGCTCTTGCATTTTCAGCTTTCATCATGTAGAAGCCTATTGAACAATAGCGGAAATGACGTATCATCTCTGCTTTTACACCTTTTTCCTTCATCAGATATTTTTCAGCTTTTAAGTTGAACTGAGTGTTGTATTGAGGCCAATAAAAACTTCCTCCCACTGTCCATGTTAAAAATTTCCCGCTATTGTCGTAGCGGTATTTAAAGCCGTTCCAATATCCTATTCCTGTATATCCAACGCGTGCCAACAAGGTAAAACGTTCATCTTTAAAAGGGCGGGTAAAACTCAAATCTGCGCCATATCTACTTGCATTAAAAGTCCCAACTGTCAATCTTCCGAAGATGTTATATGGCAACCGGAGGCTTTGTGATATGGTAACGTGCCCCGGATGAATTTTGTCTTCAATATTTCCATACCCATCATTATAAACAGGTATTTTTACTTGAGCACTCAGTTTCATCCCTTTCCAAAAAGATACTTCCACTGCTGGGCTCAAATCAAATAATACTTGATATATCTGTGTGATAATCAAATTTTTGAGCGAGAGCTGAGGATATACCAAAATGTCAACCTTAAACAAAGAACGATTTTTTGTCTTTACCTTTTGTACCGACTTCCAAGAATCGCCTAAATCGTAACTGACGTCCCAATCCCGGTGTTCGACTTCCGGTACAGTATCACCCTTCGTAGGCTGATAGTAAAGAGAAATTTGAGGTACGTTATTGTCGAGAACTATGACTCTGCAAGGTTTTTCACCCGGTAAACCCATTCTCTGAATAACGTCTATTGCTTTACTGATGCCAACTCCCTGCAAACGATAGGTTGAATTTTGCAATACATATATGCGTTCGTTGCCATCTTCCGTCCAGCCGACATTTTCAAATCCCATTTCTACCAAAGTGTTCACCGTACTCTCCCCCGTCTGACAAAATCCTTTTAAAGGAAGCAAACAGAATAAAAAGAACGCCGCACAAAGTGCTATTGTTTTAGTAGTTAGGCACTTTCTTATGTCAAAGCTTTTATACCTCATCTTTTTCAATCATTTTTTGTATCGATACGATACAAAACATGGTGCAAAAATAGACACATTTTTAAGAATACCAAAGGAAATTATCTGAAAAAGCGAAATTAGATGGCTTTTTTATTAAAAGAGCCCCCATAACGTGCAGTTAGTTTACAGGGAGCGGGTTAAAACATCTGCCTCAAAAAGCGTTTTGTTTGTTTTTATCCTTTTTATGTTGTGTTTTGTGCCAAATAGCCGTTTTGAGTCTTTCTGTAATATAGGCTTACTTGTGCCAGAGAACAGTGTAATTCAATGTCGTCACTTCGCGTTTCATAAGCCATTGGTTGGCTTTCGCCCCTTTTTCTATATTATATCTTTAATAATGGAGGAAAAATTCAAATATTAATCGTAATTTTGTGCCCCATTATGAGTAGAATACTAGCTATTGACTACGGTCGGAAACGTACAGGAATAGCCGTCAGCGACACCTTACAGATGATTGCTAACGGGCTGACCACTGTACCTACCCACCAATTGCTTACTTTTATCCTTGAATATGTGGAGAAGGAGCCGGTAGAGCGTATTTTGGTAGGACTTCCCAAACAAATGAACAACGAGGTTTCTGAGAATATGAAGCATATAGAGCCCTTTGTGCGTTCGTTGAAGAAAAAACTGCCGGAGATGCCTATTGAGTACGTAGATGAACGTTTTACTTCTGTTTTGGCACATCGCACCATGTTGGAAGCGGGATTGAAGAAGAAAGATCGACAAAACAAGGCATTGGTGGATGAAATTAGTGCAACCATTATTCTGCAAACTTATTTGGAGAATAAACGTTTCTCTAATTATTAATTTAGTAACTATTAATTTTTGTATTGAATATGATTTTACCCATTTATGTATATGGCCAACCTGTATTGAGAAAAGTGGCCGAAGACATTACTCCGGATTATCCGAACTTGAAAGAACTGATTGAGAATATGTTTGAAACCATGGATAACGCTGAAGGGGTGGGACTTGCTGCACCGCAAATCGGTTTGCCTATCCGTGTGGCAACGATCAACTTGGATGTTTTGTCTGAAGATCTGCCTGAGTACAAAGGGTTTCGTAGGGTTTATATTAATGCTCACATCTTGGATGTGGCTGGCGAAGAGGTCTCTATGGAAGAAGGCTGTCTGAGTTTGCCCGGCATTCATGAGGCTGTAAAGCGCGGAGATAAAATACGTGTGAAATACCTGGATGAGAATCTGGAAGAACACGATGAAATCATTGAAGGATATTTGGCACGCGTCATGCAGCATGAATTCGACCACTTGGACGGTAAAATGTTCATCGATCATTTGTCTCCTCTTCGCAAGCAGATGATTAAGGGCAAGCTGAATGCTTTGTTGAAAGGAAAGACACACTGTACTTATAAGGTTAAAACCGTAAAAAAACAATAAACCATATAAGTAAGGTATAAAAGGCTCAAAAAATATAAAAAGTATTCTGTTAATCCTGTTAAGTAGATGAAAAACGCTACTTTTGTTTTGTTTACAAGCATTTATAAAACAAAATGATAAAAAAGATACTGACGGTTGTTTTGCTGTTGCCCACACTGATGTATGCACAAATCAATACGGAACGAGTGATGACTATTGCCCGGAACGCATTGTACTTTGAGGACTACGTACTTTCCATTCAATATTTCAATCAGGTAATTAATGCGAAGCCTTATTTGTATGAGCCTTACTTCTTTCGTGGACTGGCTAAGATAAATTTGGATGATTTTCAGGGAGCTGAAGCCGACTGTGATGATGCCATTCAGAGAAATCCTTTTGTAGTGGGGGCTTATCAGATCAGAGGTTTGGCGCGTATCCGACAGAACAATTTTGACGGAGCCATAGATGACTATAAGACGGCCATCAAATACGATCCTGAGAATGTAGTGCTTTGGCATAATCTGTCTCTCAGTCACATGCAAAAAAAAGATTATGAGGCTGCCAAAGAAGATTTGGGTAAACTGCTGACCATTGCTCCCAAATACACCCGTGCTTATCTGATGCGTGGTGAAGTGTCTTTGCAGCAGAAAGATACGGCAAGTGCCTTGCAAGACTTTGACAAGGTGATTGATATGGATCGCTATGATCCGGATGGATGGGGTGCAAGAGCCATTGTACGCATTCAGCAAGGAAATTATAAAGAGGCTGAATCTGATTTGGATCAGTCTATTCATTTGAGCGCAAAAAATGCAGGTAACTACATCAACCGTGCGTTGACTCGTTTTCATCAGAATAATTTGAGAGGTGCCATGAGCGACTATGATTTGGCACTGGATATTGATCCCAATAACTTCCTTGGGCACTATAACCGTGGATTGTTGCGTGCACAAGTCGGAGATGACAACCGTGCCATCGAAGACTTTGACTTCGTCTTGAAGATTGAACCGGATAATATGATGGCTACCTTCAATCGGGGTATATTGCGTGCGCAGACTGGTGATTACCGCGGAGCTATCAGTGATTATTCTAAGGTGATTGATGCATACCCCAATTTCATGGCTGGTTATTATCACCGTGGCGAAGCCCGCAAAAAGATGGGCGACCGAAAAGGGGCAGAGCAAGATGAATTCACCATCGTGAAAATGCAGATTGATAAACGCAATGGTGCTTCATCCGGTTCCAACAACGAGTTAGCTGATAATTCTTCAGAGAAGGACGATGAGGACAAAGATGACGGGAAGACTCGTAAAAAATCCGATAAGAACATGGATAATTACCGGAAGATTGTCATTGCCGATGATTCGGAAGCCGATCAGCGTTATAATAGCGATTATCGCGGACGCGTGCAAGATCGAAACGTGGCCATCAAGCTTGAACCGATGTATGCTTTGACTTATTATGAAAAACTGAGCGATGTCAAACGCATCATCCATTATTACAAATACATTGATGAGCTTAATCATACGAAGCTTTTCCCAAAACCACTGCGCATCACCAACATGGAAGCTCCGTTGTCGGAAGAGCAGGTGCGTTTCCACTTTGCATTGGTCGATGCTCATACGTCGGATATTGTGGCTGACCCGAAGAGTGCCCAAAAGCGATTTATGCGCGGTTTGGATTTCTATTTGGTGCAAGATTTTGAAAGTTCCATCAATGACTTTACGCAGAGTATTCTGCTGGATGACACTTTCTTCCCAGCCTATTATATGCGTGCTTTGGTGCGTTACAAGCAACTTGAATACCAGAAGGCGGAGGTTGCCATGAGTGAGGGCGCTACGTCTGGCACGGGTACAGACCTCAAGAGAGCGGAGGTGCAGGCAATCGATTATGAAACTGTGAAAAACGACTTGGATCATGTCATCCAACTGGCTCCTGATTTTGTTTATGGCTATTATAATCGTGGCAATGTACTTTCTATGCTGAAAGATTATCGCACGGCTTTGGTGAATTACAACAAGGCCATAGAGTTGAATCCTGATTTAGCCGAGGCTTATTTCAATCGAGGGCTGACGCATATTTTCTTGGGAAATAACAAACAAGGTATTGCCGATTTGAGTAAAGCCGGAGAATTGGGCATTGTCT